>BNVV01000045.1 GCA_025998355.1 Endomicrobiia bacterium | reverse complement strand
ACTATCCTTACTGTTTTGTCAAACGTCCCTTTCTTTACTCCCATTAATATTAAACCCATTCCATCTGTTTCCGCACGCTTTCTTTTTCTGTTTCATAGTACTTCTATTGTACTTTTATATATTAGTTATGCAAGAGGTCTATTATATGGGCAAACAGACAATTTGGCTGAAGTAGAAAAACACTTGTCTTTCATTTGGAGTATCCAAATAAATTACAAAAAGCTCCTCGTAATTTTTGGGTTGAAAACTGGACAATCGTAAATAACAAAAAAGTATTCAACAACTTATCAACTGCTTTGGGATCTCTGTAAAAATTTAATGGAAACCCGCGAAGGCAAAAATACATATTTAAAAGCTTTGAACTTAAATTCAGACAACATAAATGCTAAAAAACGCATATTTAAAAGCTTTGAACTTGAATTTAGACAACATAAATGCTAAAAAGGTTCATTGTTAGTTTGTACAAAACTTGGCGATACTTAAAGTTTGGCCCGTCAACCAGTAAGAAAAATTGACTGATAGATTAAAATATAGAGGCAGAGTATTTTAGATGCAACTAAGTTCGGATGTTTTATTTTCAATAGCTGGTTTTCCTGTAACAAATACTGTTATTACTACGCTGATAACGGATGTTGTTATTGTGGCGTTAGTCCTTATGGTTGGCAGAGCAGTTTCCCTAAGGCCAAAAGGTGCGCAAAATGCAGTTGAAGCAGTTGTTGACTATTTTAGAGAAATTACGGAAAGTATTGCTGGGGAAAGGGCCTCGTATATATATCCATGGGTTGTGTCATTTTTTCTGTTTATAGTAATTTCAAATTTATTGGCACAGTTTCCAGGATTTGAATCAATAAAATTTCGCACGCTAACTTCAGGTTCTTGCGGAGTGCCTTTGTTTAGAGCGGCTACAAGCGATCTAAATCTTACGCTTGCGCTCGCTGTTGTGTCAGTAACTGCAACGCACTGCCTAAGCATAAGGTATACAAGCTTAAAGAGTTACATTGCAAGATTTATTACATTTAAATTGTTTCCTGCGTTTTTGTTTTTAGGGATATTGGAATTTACAAATGAATTTGCGAAATTTGTTTCATTTTCCTTTCGTCTATTTGGAAATATTTATGCAGGAGAAAAGGTTATGGCAACAATGTACAACTTATGTCCGTTGGGACTACCCATTCCCTTTATAGCGCTTGAGCTTATGGTAGCGGTTGTCCAGGCGATGGTCTTTGCGTTGCTTACAATGACATTTATGCATATAATGACGGACAAATCACATTGAAAGGAGACATAAAAATGACTTTTACTGGTGGAATTATCATGGCAGTCGGCGGTATAGTGCCGGCGTGGGGAATTGGTTTAATAGGATCAAAAGCAGTTGAGGCCATTGGACGTAACCCTGAAGGATCAGGGAAAATAATGGTAGCCATGCTTATTGCGCTGGCATTTGCTGAGTCTATAGCAATTTACTCTTTTATTTTAGCGTTATCCAAATAAAATGGAAATAGTACAAAGATTTGGCTTAGAAGCAAAATTGTTTTTGTTTCAACTTATCAATTTCTTAGTCATAGTATTTGTTCTCAAAAAATTTTTGTATATACCTTTAAAAAGAATACTTGATGAAAGAAAAAATAAGATTGAGCAATCTTTGCGAGATGCTGAAAATGCAAAGATAGCTTTAGAAAATGCCGACCAAGAGAAAATAAAGATTCTTTTGGAGGCTAAAAGCAGTGCAGATAAACTGGCTGCGTCTGCTAAGATTTCTATTGGCGAAGCGAAAGAAAAAGCAGTTGCGGAAGCGGAACAGCGTTCAGAACAAATTCTAGACGATGCAAAACATAAAGCGGCAGAAGAGTTCGAAAATATGAACAAACAAATCGGGAAGATGTCTTTAGATGTTTCCGGAAAAGTTATATCAAAAGTTTTGTCGGATTTATTTACCGATGATGAAAAACAGAAACTTATGATCCGCGCATTGGAAAAAATAGATGAACAGATTGCAAATTAAAGAACTTGCGGCATCCATTGTAAAACATGACGAACTGTCAGAAAAAGATCTAAATTGGATTTGTTCTAATTTATCAAGGCAGGATATTAAACTGTTTATGCGTTTATTGTCGGAAGAAATAAAAAATAACGCTGTTAGAGTAAGTTTTGCGGGCGAATTGAGCGATGTAAACAAAAGAAAAATTGTCACTATGTTTCCAAACAAGAAGATTTCGTTTAAACGCGATGATGATAATATTGTCGGCGGAGTGCGATTTGAGTACGGTGACTTTATTTTGGATTATAGCGTTTCAGGAATAGTAAAAAGAACTTTAAATGCTATACTAAACCAACTTTAAATATTGATCGCTTTACTTGCTTAGAAAATAGATGTAAATAGCCAAACAATCGCATTTCTCTTAAGCTAGAAAGTCGAGCAACCAGTCCGTTTTTTAAAAGCTGACTTCTTGTGATCTTTAAAACATCTCCTTGGAAGAAACAAGTTAAGCGTTACAAAAGAATCTGCAAAGAGACAGTGGGAGTTTATTATGAAACCAGAAGAAATAATACAGAAAATTGAAAAAGAATTATATTCCGTGCAGACAAAGCCTGAACTTGTCAACTTCGGCATCGTTAAGACTATTGGCGATGAAATTGTTAAAGCTTCAGGCCTTTCTAATGTGGGATATTATGAAGAAGTAGAATTTGACGACGGTTCTGTGGGTTTTGTTTTGAATATTGACGAAGACTTCGTTTCGATAGTGCTTCTTAAAAATTCAGGGCATGTTGCGCGCGGTATGAAGGTAAAATCTACCGGTAAAGTTTTAAACATTGCTGTTTCGGACAAACTCATAGGAAGAGTTGTAAATACTTTGGGAGAGCCGATAGATGGAAATGAATTAAAGCATGAAAATCCCGTCTATTACCCGGTTGAAAAAATTGCTCCCGGTATTATCGAGAGAAGTTCTGTAGATACTCCTTTAAAAACCGGTATTAAAGCTATCGACGCTATGACTCCTATAGGAAGAGGACAGAGAGAGCTTATAATTGGAGACAGAGGAACAGGGAAAACCGCTATAGCAATTGATACCATACTAAACCAGAAAAAACTTGACATGGGGTTAAAAAGAGTTATATGCATATACTGTTCCATAGGTCAGAAGCAATCCAACTTGGCGTCGATTACCGCTAAATTAAAAGATGAGGGCGCTTTGGATTATACTATCGTTGTCGTGGCCACGTCTTCGGATCCTGCTTCAATGCAGTATATAGCGCCGCTTGCAGCATGTGCAATAGGTGAATATTTTATGGATAAAGGTGAAGATGTTTTGATAGTTTATGACGATTTAACAAAACATGCTTGGTCTTACAGACAAATTTCTCTTTTAATTAAGAGACCTGCAGGTCGTGAAGCTTATCCAGGAGATATTTTCTATTTACATTCAAGGCTTTTGGAAAGAGCTTCGAGAATATCTGATAAAAACGGCGGCGGATCTTTAACAGCACTTCCTGTTATCGAAACACAAGGAAATGACTTGTCAGCGTATATTCCAACGAACATAATTTCAATTACAGATGGGCAAATATATCTTGAAGCAGATTTATTTAACGCAGGTACACGTCCTGCAATTAACGTGGGGCTTTCGGTTTCCCGTGTGGGCGGAGCGGCTCAGACTAAATCGATGAAGCAATTAGCAGGTCCTGTAAGGCTTGAACTTTCGCAATTTAGAGAATTGCAGGCCTTTACACAGTTTGGAAGCGATTTAGATGGAGCTACCTTAAGCAGACTCGAAAGAGGTAGAAGGATAACAGAAATTCTAAAACAGCCTCAATATGAGCCCTATGATGAACTTTCAGAAATACTGTCAATTTTTGCCGTAACATCAGGTCTTTTTGACGACATAGACGTTGCCAAAATTGCCGAAGTCGAACAACAAATGACAGAATATATAAAAAAATCGTATCCTGAAACTGTAAAAAAACTTTCAACAGACGCAAAAATAGACGACACTTTAAGAGCAGAGCTTGAAAAAGAAATTAGCGAATTTAAGAGTATAAATAATTATGGCACAAAATTTGCAACAACTTAAAAAAAGAATAAAAACTTCAAACAGTATAGCTCAAATAGCTAAGGCTATGGAGGCGATATCTGCCTCTAAAATACGCAAAGTTCAGGATTCTGTAGAAAAACATAATCCATATGCCAAAAAAATTAAGTATATGGTTCAAAGAATCCTCGCAGACGAAGATTTATATGACGATAAAGATTTACATGACGATGTGGAAAAGTTTGCAAAGGAAAAAAGTGGCAAATGTCTTGTTTATATTATCTCTCCCGACAAAGGTCTTGCCGGCGGGCTTGTTGTAAATTTGTTTAAAAAAGTAAGTTCTTATTTAAAATCCGACGATTATGTTGTTGTTATAGGAAAGAAAGCGGCAAGCGAAGCGGCAAAATACGGTTATAATGTCGTGGCGTCGTTTTCTATGGGAACGGATTTCCCTAAATATGACGATTTGTACCCTATGATTGATATTACGAAGAAACTTTATCTTTCAGGTGAAACTGCTAGGGTAAGCGTTGTATATACTGAATTCAAAAATATGTTTCTTCAGGAATCGACTATTGAAGAAATATTTCCTGTTAAACCTGATAAAAACTTTAAAAAAACTGGAATGGATTATATTTTTGAACCTAATTCTCAGCAGATTCTTAAAGGCTTACTTCCTTTTTATTTTGAAGTTGAATTCTACAGCGCATTTATGAACGCTTATGCTTCGGAACAGGCGGCAAGAATGATAGCTATGAAAAATGCTAAAGATAGCGCAAATGATATTTCAGCATCTTTAACTAATATTTATAATAAGTCCAGACAGGAAAAAATTACAAGTGAAATTTTAGATCTTGCAAACGGACAACAGGGAATATGAAATGGAAAATAAAAAAATGGAATTTAATTCATATGATGTAAACACCAAAGGCACTGTTATAAGAGTTCAAGGCGCAATTGTGGACTTTAGATTCGAAGGGGCTGTCCCTGAAGTTTATGAAGCATTGCTTGTAAAAATGCTCGACGGAAGAGATTTAATACTTGAAACAATGTTTGAAATGGACAATTCTGAAGTAAGAACCATAGCCATGGGTTCAACAGATGGAATGAGAAGAGGGATGGAGGCTGTAAGAACTTTTGCTCCTATCTGCGTTCCTGTAGGCGAGAAAACTCTTGGAAGAATATTTAATGTTTTAGGTCAGCCCATCGATGCTTTAGGTAAAATTGACGATTCCGTTGAAAGACATCCTATACACAGACCGGCTCCGAATTTTATAGATCAAAAAACAACTCCCGAAATGCTTGAAACAGGCGTTAAAGTAATAGATTTGATTTCTCCGTTTACAAAAGGTGGCAAAATAGGAATTTTCGGCGGCGCGGGCGTAGGTAAAACTGTTATTGTTAAAGAACTTATAAGAAATATTGCCGCTGTTCATAACGGACACTCTGTTTTTGCCGGAGTAGGGGAAAGAACAAGAGAAGGTACAGATTTGTGGATGGAAATGAAAGAATCAAAAGTTATGGACAAAACTGTTTTGGTCTTCGGACAGATGAATGAACCTCCCGGCAACAGAATGAGAGTAGCTCTGTCGGCTCTTACAATGGCAGAATATTTCCGCGATCAAAAAGGCGAAGATGTCTTGTTGTTCATTGATAATATTTTTAGGTTTGCGCAGGCAGGCAGCGAAGTATCGGCGCTTCTTGGCAGAATGCCCTCGGCTGTAGGATACCAGCCTAATCTTGCAAAAGATATGGGTGATTTACAGGAGAGGATTACATCAACAAATAAAGGTTCTGTTACTTCAGTTCAGGCTATTTACGTTCCCGCAGACGATTATACAGACCCAGCGCCTGTTGCGATATTTTCGCATTTAGATGCGACGTTAACTCTTGACAGATCTGTCATGGAACAAGGTTTGTACCCTGCGGTTAATCCTCTTATGTCTTCTTCAAGACTTTTAGACCCTAATACTGTTGGCAAAGATCATTATAATGTTGCAATGGCAGTTAAGAAGATGTTGCAGAAATATAAAGATTTACAAGATATTATCGCAATTCTTGGTATCGATGAGCTTTCTGATGAAGATAAAATTACCGTTTCAAGAGCAAGGAAGATACAGAGATTTTTAACACAACCTATGTTTGTTGCAGAAACATTTACAGGTCTTGAAGGCAGATATGTCAAAACTGAAGATACTATAAAAGGTTTTAAAGATATTATTGAGGGCAAATACGATTCTCTGCCTGAACAAGCTTTTTATATGGTTGGTTCTATGGAAGAAGCTGTTAAAAAAGCTGAAAAATCTTCTTCAAAATAAGGAATTAAATTTATATGAATAAGTTTGTAATAGAGATTTTATCGCCTCAGGGGATTATTTTTAAGGGCGAGCTGTCGTCCGTTTCTTTTCCTACTACAAGCGGCATGATAACCGTTTTGCCAGGGCATGCAAATCTTGTGACAAAACTACGTGGCGGAGAGATAGTCATTACTTCTTCAAACGTCGTGAAAAAAATTGTTGTTAGCGGCGGTTTTGTAGAAATTGCTAACAACAATGTAAATGTTGTTGCAGAGTTTGCGGCGCATTCGGACGCGACAGATAAACAAAAAGTGGATCAAGCGATACAACTTGCAAAATACATGAAAGCTAAGAGAAAAGAGTTTGTAGACATATCTGCTGTTGAATTAAAGTTAAAGAAATCTGCAGCTGATCTAAAATCAGGTCTAGGAATTAAACGTAGAAAAATATAATGCGGCAAACACATTCAAGCTATTCCTGTCACCCTGCGTTGTTATGAGCATTCTTTCTGAGTTTTTGGTTGTGAAATTAAAATTCTTTTATTTACCCGTGATAATTTCTGATTTTTTGTATTTTGACATGTTCTTATAATTTTGTACTGGTAAATAAGAATTTTTATGATTTTATCCGTAAATGTAATCTACGTAGGAGATTTAATGAAAAAAAATATAGGAGTTTTAGGACTTGGCAAAAGTGGTATTGCTGCGGCTAATCTTTCCATTAAACTGAGACATAATGTTTTTGCAAGCGATAGTAAAAAGAAAGGAATAAAAGGTTTAAATAGAAAAATTGTAACGGAATTTGGCGGTCACTCAAACAGAATTTTGGCTTCTGACATAATTATAAAAAGTCCAGGCATTCACCCCGACGACGCTATTTTAAAAAAAGCCCATAAATATAAAGTTACAGTTATGAGCGAACTTGCTTTTGCTCTTGAAAATTCCAAATATAAAAAAATTATAGCTGTTACAGGCACAAATGGAAAAACCACTACAACAGATTTAATTTCAAAAATAGTGAAAGCTGTGTATAAAGATTCTATAGTTTCAGGTAATATAGGGTTCCCTTTAGCAGACAAAGCGCTCCAAACAACAAAAAATACATATATTACTATGGAACTTTCAAGCTATCAGCTTGAGGATACACCCAAATTTAGACCAAATATATCAGTGCTTTTAAATATAACTCCAGATCATCTTGAACATCATAAAACGATGAAAACCTATATAAAAGCAAAAGAAAATATATTAATTAATCAAAAATGCGAGGATTTTGCAGTAATAAATTATGATGATAAGCTTTGCAGAAAAACAGCCAAAAAAACTAAAGCAAAAATAATATTTTTCAGTAAAAAACCTTTAAAGAACGGAGTGTTTTATAATAACGGTAAAATAGTGATAATTACGGGTAAAAAACATATAGAAATAGAACCTAAAGTTAATATTGTAGGTATGCATAATATAGAAAATATTTTAGCCGCAACTGCAGCAACTTACGCAGCGGGAATAACTCCGACAGCTATAGAGAAAGTTATTTCCAAATATAAAGGTGTTGAGCATAGAATAGAATTTATAAAAACTTTGAACGATGTTGATTATTACAACGATTCAAAATCAACAAATGTTGATTCGGTAAGAGTAGCCCTTGAATCGTTTAACGGAAATATCTTGCTTATTATGGGCGGGCGAGATAAAGGATATTCGTATGCTCCTTTAAAGCAACTTATGAAACAAAAAGTCAAAGTGGTTTTTCTTATAGGGGAAGCCTCTAATAAAATAAAAAAAGATTTAAAAGACGCTTCTGTATTTTTTGACGTCCACACAATAAAAAATGCTCTAGAGCATATATTTAAAACTGTCCAAAAAGGCGATATAGTCTTGCTTTCTCCGGCTTGCTCTTCGTTTGACCAATTTCGCGATTTTGAAGAACGCGGCGCAGTGTTTAAACAACTTGTTAATAAATTGTGATAATGGGGTTTAATGTTTAAGATTGATTTCGATAAATATGATTATACGCTTATAGCGGTAATTTGCATATGCATTATATTTGGCTCGTTCATGGTTTTTTCGTCAAGCGCTGTTATAGCTTACGTAAAATGGGCAAGTCCGTATAAATTTTTCTTCAAACAAATTTTATGGGTTGTAATAGGTTTTGCAGTAATGTTTGCAACAAGTTTTTTGATCGATTATAAATTTTATAAAAAATATGCAAAAAAAATTTATTTCTTATCATTGCTTTTAGTTATTGCAGTTTTGTTTATAGGCGTTTCTAGATTAGGCGCTAAAAGATGGTTCTTGGTAGGTTTTTTGACTATACAGCCGTCAGAATTAGCTAAATTTGCAGTGGTTATAGCGCTGGCCGATTTTATATCAAGAAAAAAAGAGCTAATTAAAGAATGGCAAGGTTTAGTAGCGCCTACTGCTATTGTCTTTCTAATACTTCTCCCTATTGTGATTGAACCTGATTTAGGAACCCCTATTTTAATAGTCGGAACGTGCTTTGCAATGTTGTTTTGCGCAGGAATTAAAATTAAGGCCGTATTAGCCTTAGTTGCAACCGTATTTTTATTAACAGCGGAAGAAATTATAAGAAAACCTTACAGGCTTGTAAGATTTAAAGATTATCTTGCATCTTTCGTAAATATAGACGCATCTCCTTATCAGATTAAACAATCGTTAAACGCTCTTGGCTCAGGAGGTATTTTTGGTAAGGGGCTTGGCAAAAGCGAAATGAAGCTTATGTATCTTCCTGAAGCGCATACTGATTTTATTTTTCCAGTTATAGGGGAAGAATTAGGTTTTATTGGCGTAACTGCTGTTACAGCATTTTTTATCTATCTTTTTTTAAAAGGCGTGAAGATGAGCAAACATATGCCTGACACTTTTTCGGAATATTTGTGTTTAGGAATTACATTTCTTATTGTTTTCCAGGCTATTATAAACTTATCTGTTGCTACTGGAGTTTTCCCGACAAAAGGTCTTCCTTTACCGTTCATATCTTTTGGTGGAACATCGCTCGTTATAACCATGGCGACTGCGGGAATACTTATTAATTTATCACAGTATACTAAAAAACAGAATTAAGCTAGGGGAAAAGACGCAGGTGCATGAAAAGTATTTTATGACATAACCACTGTAAAATTTAAAAACACACATTGAACTGTTTTTGTCGTTTATAATCAAAATTTGTAGCAAAGATATGGCAAAACACCAAAAAGACGATTGTATGCCTTTTGTTAAAAGCCTGTTGTTGTTTTAATCCGTTTGTCTTTGTTTGACGAAAATCCAATATGTTATGAGACTCTACAAGAAATTCTACAAATAGTTGCTTAGTAAAAATTTATAGCTACAATAGCTTATGTTGAGCAATTGCTTAATAAAGAATTTATAACTATAATATAACTAACCTCGCTAGGTAGCAAAGGATTATATGGCAAAAAACAGGAGAAAGGTAATGAAAACAAAAGCAGTAAAAGCAACATTAAGCATATTTGTTGCATTCAGTCTTGCTTTAAGCTCGTGCGATAAAAAGAACGCTTCACTCGTAAACAGAAGGTATGCCACTCCAGAGAGAGTGGAAGAAATAAAAATAGCGAATGCTTCTCCATTCATAAAAAGCTTATATGCTATGGGGCGTCCTGATGATGAAATAGAAGGATTTGTGCAGTTAGAAAAAGAGAATAGACCTCTTGCATAACTAAGTATTAAATTCAGAATTACAAATACCTGCAATCAAGTTAAATCGCAGTCCAAAGCGTCTTCTGCGATTCCTATATCTATCTGAGACTATTTTGAACCTTTTAACA
>BNVV01000044.1 GCA_025998355.1 Endomicrobiia bacterium | reverse complement strand
GCTGTTATGCGTAAATTATTACATTATTAACAATTGTTGTAAACAGTTTTGCCTTGATAGGTCTTATGTGAACGCCTAATTATACTTCCTTTTAAGGTCTTTTTATCAACTTTTTTCAAGTGGGTTGATACATACAAACACACTAACCACCAAAAAGAGATCAAAGAAACACCCACTGACAAAAGAAGATAAGGAGTTAAATAGGGAGATTTCATCAAATGATTATAGTAGAAGATATTAAAGTATTTGCCAAAAGGTTCAAAATAGTATCAGTCAGATAAGTAATAGCAGAAGACGCTTTGGACTGCTATTTAACTCAGGTTTCAGGTATTTGTATTCTTGAATTTAATGCTTAAGTTTTGCAAGAGGTCTAATGTAGCAATAGAAGGATACTAGGGGTTGCAGCATCAGCGGTGTTAGGGTGGATAAGAAAAGCAAGCAAAAAAATAAAATTACTAAAGAAAGAAGAAAGTAAAGGAAAGATAGATGAGATAGAATTGGACGAGATATTCGCATACGTTAAAAAAACCAATAGGATGCTCGTATTAAGCTGCGAGATGGTGCAATTTCAAATAATTTGGCTATGCAAACTATTTTTTATTATTTCAGGGATATGTTCTTCTGTGCCAATTGCCATAATGTGTACACCGTCCGCAAAAGACCGTAGGTCTCTAATAACTTCGGAGCATATCTTTATGCCTTCTTCCAACGGGTTTGAAGCGAGATTGATTCTATCTTGTATTTCTTGCGGAATGTTTATACCAGGTAAAGCCTGCATAAACCGCATAAATTGAGGTGATTTGATGAGAATTATTCCCGGAAGTGTTTTTACTTTTAAATGTTTTATTTTGGCAAAAAACTCTTTATACTGTTGCACATCGAAAATTGCCTGCGTTTGAAAAAATTCTGCCCCTGCTTTTATTTTTTTAGCAAACATTAAAGCCTGCAAACCGTTAGGCTGCGCAGATGGATTTACGACCGCCCCTACACAAAATCTTGGATTTCCAGATAATTGCTTTCCTGCCAAATCAACACCAGTCTCTAAGAGTCTTGCAGTTTTTATAAGTTGTACAGTATCTAAATCATACACCGCTTTTGCTGTAGGATATTCTCCTGTTTTAGGATGATCTCCGCTTAAAAGTAAAATGTTTTCTATACCTAAAATATTTGCACTCAACATTTCAGACTGTAAAGCAATTCTGTTTTTATCTCTTGCGACAATCTGCAAAATAGGTTCTATCCCATGATCAACCAATACTTTGCTCATTGCAAGAGACCCTGCTCTCATAGATGCCCTTTGATTATCCGTAACATTTACTGCGTCAACATCAGAAAGACAGTCTGCCCTGCGTAAAAAAGAAGAAATATCCACTCCTCTTGGAGGGAACAACTCCGCTGTTATTAAAAACTTATCTGATTTTATTTTGTCTTTAAATTTCAAATTATGTTATCCTTTAAAAAACAACTCGCAGGCTGACAAGTGCTGCGACTCTTATATATAGTAGACTATTTCTTTGGCGCTATATATTGGTTAACAAATTTTTCAAAGGCATCGTTTTTTTTGAGTCCTTTGTAAACCAACACCCATACGCAATCTTTTGTATAATCCGTCTCGCACTTACCATCAACAAAACTTCCGCAAGATCCGTTAACAAACCCTTTAGCACAACCCATTTTTGGATATTCTTTCTGCAAAATTTCCTCACTATGCCTCTCTTCTTTCATTGTCCCTTCTTATCAATAAGTATAAAAGCAACTCTGTCTACTCCTGATTTATGTACTTCTTCAAAAAATAGAGTATTCATTTTCGATTATAATATTCTAACAGGATTTAGCTTATCTTTTATTTGCTCTGTCGTATTTTATTTTTAAGTTAATTTGAGTAACCGAAAGAATAAATCCAACTATGTTTGCAACATAAATAGGTGGTTTATTAGTTCCTATACCATAGGTTATCCATAACAAAGTGGTTATTGTAGAAATAATAAACATCTGGATTGAAACATTTTTTGCGGATTTTGTTTTCCACGTTTTATAAACCTGTGGAACAAAAGTTGATGCAGAAAGACAAGCGGCAACAACACCTATAACCCCTGGAATAGAACAATCCATTTTTTATCTCCTTATTAGTCAATATTTTATATGCTTTTCCTATAAGGAAAGATTTCACCTGCCGTATGCCGTAAACAATAAGACGCATATCTTATACACAACCGACACTCTTCTCCCGCCCAAGGCACGATACTCTTTTCCAAGCACAATATCTTTAACAGTGTGTAGCTTATTTTTTATTTGCTCTGTCGTATTTTACCTTTAAAACAATTTGCGCTATTGAAAGAATGGTCACCAATGCGTTTGGTATATAAATGCGTCCATCTGGTTCGACAAGCGCTATACCGTAAAATGTCCACATCGAAGCATTTATCGTAGAAATAACAAACATTTGCATTGAAACATCTTCGGCGGTTTTCATTTTCCATGTCTTATAGACCTGCGGAACAAAAGTTATTACGTTAAAAACACCGGCAAGAGAACCTATAATCTTCATAAAAAAATCCAAATCCATTCCTATCTCCTTTTAGTTAATCAATGCTCTGTGCGTTTCCCTATAAAAAAGACTTTATTGCATACGATGGACAACAAAATAAGATAAACGTTCGACGCATAACTAACATTTCTTGTCAAAAAGATGAATTTAAATTAATTCAAAATTGCAAATCGACAGTAAAATTAAAAACCTCCTAAGATGTCAAGATAATTTAGACATTTTCTTGACTTATTTTTAAGCCAAAATTCCAGTATTTTGATTTCAACTTCGACAGTATTATCAAAATCTGCATTTCTAGCAAAGAAGTATTAATAGTAAATACAATTTGCGCTTTCAGCGGTCCTTTTTTCAAGGAGCAATACGATTGGCAGGAACAAGAACCAATATTTAAGAGACGATCGACTTCAACATATTCCTGTATTTTTTAGTTCTATCGCTGTAAGCACAAAGTACAAGCGCTGCGTTAGCAATTTGAACTTGAATACCAAAACTGAAAACATCTTTAAGATGCAGTTTATCAGCGCAACAAAACTTAAATCCCTGACAAACCTTCTACACGTATATTATACCAAATTAAATATTTTGTCAATCGTTCTGATTTGCAATAAAATTTTTTTTTGATATAATGAACAAAGTAAAGCGTACGTAGGTAAAAATGCTTTAAATAAGCACACAAACGGATTTGCCAAAGGTCCCCTTCAAGGCAGTTAAACTTGATTTTTGGGTTTTGGAGATTGAAGATTGTGGAGGCCGTGAGATGGGAAACCATCTGAAACGGAAACTGCATTACGAATGCGGTAAAAAACCAAGGGAGACAAATATGGCCAACATTACAATGAAGGCTTTGCTGGAAGCCGGCGTCCATTTTGGACACCAAACCAGAAGACGGAATCCAAAAATGAAGAAGTTTATTTTTCAAGCAAGAAATAAAATTCATATAATTGATCTTCAGAAAACACTCAAAGAGTTGAAGAAAAATTTTGGTGTTATCAGAGATTTTGTTGCTGAGGGAAGAGAAGTAGTATTTGTAGGAACAAAAAAGCAGGCCCAGATTCCGTTAAAAGAAGAAGCGTTGCGTTGCGGAGCGTATTTTGTTGTTGAAAGATGGCTCGGCGGAACTCTTACGAATTTTGAAACATTAAAAAAATCAATTGCAAGATACAAAGAGATTGAAGCAATGAAAGAAGACGGTGTCTTGAGAGTTTTTTCAAAGAAAGAACAATCTCAAATCGAAAGAGAGAGAGTAAAACTCGAAAAATCTTTGGAAGGTCTTAAGAATATGGCGGCTCTTCCTGGTCTTATGTTTGTTGTGGATTCTCATGAAGAAGCGACGGCTATTTCAGAAGCAAGAAAACTTAATATTCCTGTGGTTGCGATTTGTGATACAAATTGTGATCCTGATTTGGTAGATTACCCTATACCTGGAAATGATGACGCTATAAGAGCAGTAAAACTTTTCTGTTCTGTTGTTGCGGATGCTGTTTTGGAAGGTAAGTGCGTTATGGAAAAGAAAAAAGTCGATGAAGAAGTGGCTGCGACTACTGAAGAAGAATCTAAAGAACCTAAAGAAGTAAGAGACAAAGAAGAAGAAAAAGAAGGAGAAATACAGTAATGTCAACTGAGCTTATAACAAAATTAAGAGAAATGACAGGTGCAGGTATAATGGACTGCAGAAATGCATTAAAAGAGTCTTGTAACGATATAGATAAAGCATGTCGGTGGCTTAGAGAAAAAGGTATGGTGTCGGCTGTTAAAAAAGCTGGAAGATCTGCAAAACAGGGGCTGGTTTATTCGTACATACACGGTAATGGCACGCTCGGTGTTTTGGTTGAAGTAGATTGCGAAACAGATTTTGTGGCAAAAACTGAAGATTATCAGTCTTTGGTTAAAGAAATTGCCATGCAGATTGCCGCAATTGCTCCTACTTATGTTTCTCGTGATCAGGTTCCTTTAAGTATTCTTGAAGCAGAAAAAGAGATTTATAAGGCTCAGCTTAAAGAAGAAGGCAAACCTGAAAAAATGTGGGATAAAATTATTGAAGGCAAAATTGAAAAATTCTACAGCCAGGTATGTTTGTACGACCAGATTTATATGAGAAATGCTTCAGGCGATGAAACAATAAAAGATTTAGTAACAAAAGCCATCGCAAAAATAGGTGAGAATATAATAATAAAGAGATTTGCAAGATTTAAGATTGGGGAACAATAATAATGCACACAAGGAGAGTGCTTTTAAAGCTTTCTGGAGAATCTCTCTCCAACGGTGACGGTTTGTCGCCAATAAGTGTGAAGTGTCTTTCTAGAACTGCAAATGAAATTAAGTCTGCTGTTGCAGATGGCAGAACACAGCTTGCGATTGTTATTGGTGCAGGTAATCTTTGGAGAGGTGCGGGAAGAAAATTTATAGAAAGGGTAGCCGCCGACCAAATGGGCATACTTGCAACGATTATGAATTCTCTTGCTTTAAACGATGCTTTGACAAAAGCTGGTATGCAATCAAAGATTTTTTCAGCAAGTGGCGTAATAAGTAATTTTGTTGAAAATTTTAACAAAGAAAAAGTTATAGAATGCATTGAGCGTGGTAGTATAGTCATTTTTGCAGGTGGTACGGGTAATCCTTTTTTTACAACAGACACAGCTGCTGTTTTAAGAGCTGCGGAAATAGGGGCTGATATTTTGCTTAAGGCTACGCAAGTTGATGGGGTCTACGACGCAGATCCTAGAAAAAACAAAGCTGCCGTAAAATTTGACTCTTTAACTTTTCAGGAAGCTTTGGATAAACGTTTAGAAATAATGGACTTCGAAGCTTTTTCCTTGTGCATGAGGATGAATAGACCTATTACCGTATTTAATTTTTATAAAGACAATAATTTGAAGAAAATTTTAGACGGAGAAAAAATAGGCACAATTGTAGAGGGCGTGGAATAAATGCAAGCGCAAAATTTTTTTTCAACGTCGGAAGAGGCCATGAAGAAAACTGTAGGTAGGTTAAAAGCAGAATTGTCTTCTATAAGAACCGGCAGGGCAAGCAGTTCTGTAATAGATGGTATAAAAGTTGAGAGTTACGGTTCTGTTATGACTATCAATCAAATTGCGGGCGTTAGTATTCCCGATGCAAAAACAATAGAAATAAGGCCTTGGGATATTTCGCAGTTAGGAGTGATAGAAAAAGCGATACTTAAAGCTGATATTGGAATGACACCTATAAATGATGGAAAAATTATACGTATTCCAGTTCCTCCTCTTACTGAGGAGAGAAGAAAAGAAGTAGCAAAATCTATAAACAGAATGGCTGAAGATTTTAGAGTTGCCGTAAGAAACGAGAGAAGAGATTTAGTCGAAAATATAAAAAAACTTGAAAAAGATAAAGTTATAACAGAGGATGATAAGAAAAAGTTTGAAACTGAAGTTCAAAAAGTTACTGATGGCTATATAAAAAAAATAGACGATGCTATAGCTTCAAAAGAAAAAGAAATTATGCAAATATAGTTAAACTAACACGACAATTTCGCAAAATCTTTAGGCAAAATAAAGCCAAGTTATACCGAGTCGTTGGTAGTTGCGGTGTTGCTATCGTTGCAGAAGGTCGTGCCCTTTAGGGCGTGGCTATAAATCTACTTTTATATTTGGAGGGTTTTATATGGTATCGAAGTTACAAAAAACAAGACTGTCCATAGACAAAGTTGATAGAGAGATATCAGAACTCATAAATAAAAGGGCGAAACTTGCGTTGGATGCTGCAAAAGCAAAGAATAAAATAAGTAAGAATGGTGACAGCGTTATGTATGTTCCGTCAAGAGAGAGAGATGTTCTTAAGAATATTTCGTCGGTAAAAAGTGTTTTAGGGGAAGAATCCCTTAGATATATATATACCGAAATAATAAGTGCCTGCAGAAATTTGGAAAGTCCTGCAAAAGTGGCATTTTTAGGTCCTTGGGCAACATTTAGTCATCAAGCTGCAATTAAAAATTTTGGCTCTTCATGTTGTTTTGTGCCTGCGTCAAGTCCCCAAGAAGTTCTTGCCGAAGTTGAAAGTGGTAGGGTAGATTTTGGTGTTGTGCCTGTAGAAAATTCAAATGAGGGAACCGTAAACGTTACTTTAGATATGCTTGTTGAAACAGAACTCAAAGTATGCGCTGAGATAAGCTTGAAAATAGAGCAGTGTTTTCTTGTAAAAGATTCAAAGTCTAAAATTTTGAGAGTTTATTCTCATCCACATGCTTTGGCGCAGTGCAGGAATTGGATAACAAAAAATTATCCAGATATAGAAGTAATATCTGTTTCTTCAACGGCAGAAGCGGCAAAAATGGTTGCCAAGGAAGATTTTGCGGCGGCGGTAGCATCAGAAGTGGCTGCAAAAATTTATGATTTGTATATTTTGCAAAAAGGTATACAAGACAGCAGAGAAAATTTTACAAGATTTTTTGTGATTGGAAAAATTTTAACAGAGCCAAGCAATAACGATAAAACAAGTTTGGTTTTTATAGTTAAAGATAAAGTTGGATCTCTATATGACGTTCTTAGCATTTTTAGTGAGAATGGTGTAAATTTAACGAAAATTGAGTCGCGTCCTACAAAAAAGAAAGCATGGGAATACATGTTCTTTGTTGATTTTAATGGACATGTTGAAAATCAAAACATAATGAAAACGATAGAAAATTTAAAACGCAAAAGTATTTTTGTAAAAATTTTAGGTAGCTATCCAAAGGCTTAGCTAAAGCTGAAGGTAAATGAAATAAGAGTGTTCGTAATCTGATATTGCTTGCATTAGCTAAAAGTAGATATGTAAAATGCTTGTTAGGCTGACGAGAAAGCAGCTAAGGAGTACGTCGGTCAGCGTTTTTTAAACTGGTCCTTGCATGTTGCGCATATTTTTAGTAGATCTAGTCTGTTTTATTTGGTAGATATTTCAAAATATTATGCCTCTTACAAAACAGCCAAAGTTTCCTCTCGAAAATTTAAAGTAGCAAAGTCTACAATACTTAAGTTAAAGGAGGGATTGTGATAATAACTTTAAAAAAATCTTCAAAACAGAAAGATGTTACGGCAGTGACGGATAAAATTAAAGCTTTTGGGTACATGCCTCATGTTTCTGAAGGAAAGGATGTTACCATTATAGGCATGATAGGTGAATATGCAGAAAAGTATAAAGAAGCTTTTGAAGCTATGGATGCAGTTGAACATGTAAGCGAAATTCAAAAACCTTACAAACTTGCTTCTAGAGATTTCAAAAAAGAAAATACAATAGTTAAAGTAAGCAAAAATGTTGAAATTGGTGGTAAAAAAATACACGTTATCGCTGGACCATGCGCTATCGAAAGTAAAGAGTTGATGTTTAATACTGCCAAAATAGTGAAAGATGCAGGTGCTAGTATACTTCGCGGTGGAGCATACAAGCCTAGAAGTTCGCCGTACGCTTTTCAGGGTCTTGGCGAAAGAGGACTAAAGTATCTTAGAGATTCAAGCTTAAAACTGCATATGCCTACTATTAGTGAGGCTATGACGGTAGAACAAGTTGATCTTTTATCTAACTATTGCGATATTATCCAGCTTGGCGCGAGAAATATACAAAATTATGATCTTTTGAAAGCTGTGGGAAAACAGAAAAAACCTGTTCTTTTAAAGAGAGGAATGGCTACGACCATAAAAGAACTTTTATTGTCTGCCGAATATATTTTATCTCAAGGCAATTACAATGTTATCCTCTGCGAAAGAGGAATAAGGACATTTGAAACTGCCACAAGATTTACAATGGATTTAAATGCAATTCCTGTTCTTAAAAAACTTTCACATTTACCTGTAGTTTTAGATCCGTCGCACGGAATAGGCATAAGAGAACACGTAGGAACAATGGCCAAAGCATGTATCGCTGTTGGCGCAGATGGTCTTATTATAGAAGTTCATCCACAACCTGAACTGGCGCTTTCAGACGGTCCTCAAAGTTTATTACCTGATCAGTTTAAAAATATGATGAAAGAGCTCGATTTGGTTGCTAAGGCTGTTGGCAGAGAGTTATTGGACTAACACCAACAAATATAAGCGCGGGCCACATACATGTGTGTGATAAATCAAAATCAAATACAGCACAATATATAGCCAAATCACTTTAGGTTGCGCCTATTGTAGCTTCAAAGATGTGAGTGAGTTTGGTGTAGAATCTTCCGTTTTTGCCGCATATTTTTTACTAAATCCACCGCAATCCCCCAACCGTAAGGTTAGCTCTGTATCATTTTTCCCAAAAGGGAAATGACAGAATGGATCTTTAGAGAAACCCAAAACGACACACAAAATATCAAGGGAAAAACGATGCATGACAGGTTTTAAAGCAATATCTGTGTTCTTACAAATGCCCCAACCATAAGGTCGTGGGAAAATCACTCCTTTAAATTTTAGTTCGTCCTAAATCTTTGACAATCTCTCAAATAAATATTTTCGAATACAATTTTTTGCGCCTAGTCGCACTTCCTATTTCCTCTCCTCCCTTTTTTTATGAGTCTTTTTGCTCTTTTTTCAAAAAAGCGATTAAGTTAGGAGAGGGAGGGATTCGAACCCTCGATATGGTCTCACGTATATTAGTTTTCGAGACTAACTCCTTCAACCAGCTCGGACACCCCTCCATCATCTTGTAAATTATAAAGCTAAAAAACCAAGCTTTATACTTATGCGCTAACGTGACAAAGAAAAAGTACAAAGTAACAAATAATTGAGTCTCCATAAAACCCATGGCTTTTGCAGATTCTCGCATTTAACTTTAGCATCATTTGTGATGACATTCCTTACAATAAATACCTTTGTTTAAGTTGACTAACCCGCTATTTATATAAATAATATTCATGCGGTTTTGTTGCGTCATTTGTGTTCAGTCTTCCACTTTTGCCCGCCAGGTGAGGGCAGCCACTTCCACCCGTGATCCTTGATCAACCACTTCCGCTCGCCCTCGCCATGCAAGTTGCCATGCAAGTTCAAGTTCATCCGCTTCCACCAGTGATCCTCCGATTTCAGCCACTCCCGCTCGCCAGACGATTCCAGCCACTTCCACCCGTCTCCGCTAGGCAAGTCTAGCCACCTCCACCCGTCATTCTCCGAGTTCAGTCACGCCCACCCGTCAGGCGAGTCAAGCCACTCCCGCCCGTGATCCTCCGAGTTCAGCCACTGCCGCGGGTTATCCATATCCAAGGAGCTATTCGAGTCCAGCCACTTCCACCCGTCAGGCGAGTTTAGCCACGCCAACCCCTTTTCCGAGTCCAGCCACCACCACCCGCCATACAAGGAGCTCAGCCACACCCAACGGCAAGTCCAGCCACACCCAAAAGTCAGGAGATTCCAGCCACTCCTGCCCTTCAGGCGATTTCAGCCAGTCCCATCCTTTATTTTTCATGAATTTTCGAACTCGATCTGCTTCTGCTTCTGTTTCTTCTTTTGTTTTTTTCCTTCTTCTTTGCCTTTTTTACTGTCGTTTGACTTGCTGTCGCTTGCGTTGGTGTTTTCACTGTTGCTTGTACTGCTTGGTAATAATGACGCACTATTTAAAGGCATACTAGGTAGTGATGATAATGACGAGGACGATGAGCTTGACGAACTGCTTGGTCCGCTACTTGAAGAGCTTGATGAAGATGAAGATGAACTTGTTGAAGATGGTGGTGGTGATGTCGATACTAACGCTGGTAGTGGTGGTGGTGTATGTGGT
>BNVV01000043.1 GCA_025998355.1 Endomicrobiia bacterium | reverse complement strand
AAAAACATGATAATTTCACAAACTTGAAAGATAACGTACCCCATCTCAACTTCTCTTGTCTTAGAAGTGCTTGACGCTAACAGCATCTTTTTTCATTACAAAGTACTGACCTATCATCGAAAATATGCTGTTTGTAATCCAGTATATAACAAGTCCCGAAGGGGAAAACCAAAGTACCATTGTAAACACTACAGGCATTACATACATCATTATTTTCTGAGTAGGATCTGACGTTGCCGTTGTCATTTTCTGTTGGAAAAGCATTCCAAGACCCATCAAAAGAGGAAGAAGATTAAAATTAAAAGAACCGAAATGCATAAATTGATCTGCCGCAGACAAATCTTTTATCCATAAAATCCACCCTTCGTTTCTTAGCTCATAAGCATTTTTCAACATTTGAAAGAACGCGTAGAAAATAGGTAGTTGAAAAAGCATTGGCAGACATCCGCCTAAAGGATTAACTTTTTGCGATTTGTAAATATTTAACATTTCTGCTTGAAGTCTCTGAGGGTTATCTTTATACCTTGTTTGTATATCCTTTATTGCAGGCTGTATGCGTTTCATTGCGGCTGCAGACTTAAGACTTTTTAAAGTTAGAGGCGAAACCAAAATCTGTATAACGACTGCAATCATTATAACCGCCCAGCCATAATTGTGAGTTAATTTATAAAAATATGTTAAAACCTTAAAAATAATTTTTCCTAAAAGTCCAAAAAATCCAAAATCCACAGTTTTTTCAAGACCTAGATTGTAAGTTTCTAAATGTGTGTAACCCTTGTGCCCTAAATAAAAATTGACAGAGTATTTTTTTGTTGTAACACCTTTAGGTACTGTCCCCGTAAGAGTTAAAGCATAAGGATGTTCTTTATCAGATTTTGTTAGTATAATTTTATCGAAATCTTCTGGTTGTTCCGGTATAAAAGCTGCAAGAAAATATCTGTTATCTATAGCTACCCATTTGTAAAGAGAAGCAAATTCAGAATCAGTTTTAAGTTTCTTAAATTTGTTTGGTTTGTCTGCGGTGTAAGCCAAAGCTCTAGTTTCATATACGTTTTCCTTTGTTTTTTTGTTGCCAGCGCCAAGACCGGGACCCCACCCAATGTTTATCTGAGGAACAGCCGCATTCTTCGGATTTTCAACAACAATATTTAAATTATGCATGTAAGTATCCGATAAATTGTACGTTTTTGAAATTTTCCAGCCTTCTCTTGAAGCATATTCAAAAACTATTTTATCATTAGACTTTGAAACTATTTTATAAACAGAATCCGGGAAAGTTGCCATAACAGGAGCCGATTCCGGAAATACCAAATCTACCCACTGTCCGTTCTTTTCTTGAACAGACCAGCTCAATATCGCTGCTCCTTTGTTTGTTAAGGTAACTTTATATTGTTTAGTTTCAATATTGATTTGTTCTTCTTTGGCATATTGATCATTTGCATCAGGTGTATTCAAATTTGTATCTTGAACTTTAGAGACATGCGTATTTGCGTCTATGGTATTTTGAGATTTTGTCTGGCTTTGGTAATTTTGTTGCGGTCTTGATTCACGAAAACCAACCCAACAGGCAATTGTAATGGCAAATAATAAAACAACAAACAAAACAAAATTTTTCTGCATTATGACATCCCTTGTATTATTTTTTCTTTTTAGGCAAAGGAACGAAATCGACCCCACCGTCACAAAAAGGATGACAGCGGAAGATTCTTTTAAAAACCAAACAAGAACCCTTAAGGAAACCGTGAACTTCCATCGCCTGACAAGCATAAGTGGAACAAGTCGGCTCAAAACGACATCTAGAAGGAAAAGCTTGGAAGATAAATTTATAGCATTTAATTAAAAAAAGCGCAAAATGTTTCATATACTACTCCGAGCCTATATACAACTTTGCACTTTTGAGTAAATTCAAAATAATTTTTCTCAGATTGTTGTAGTCTAACGATGAAGTTTCTGGCTTAGAAACAAAAATTAAGTCCAAACCAGATTCTAATAAATGTTTATTGGTCCTAAAAATTTCTCTTAGCCTTCTTTTAGTTCTGTTTCTTGCGACAGCCGTCCCTACTTTTTTAGATGTAACTAGGCCAAGTCTTCTTGTCTTGAGCATGTCATTTCTTTTGTAGGCTAAAATTCTTATACTTTTATTTTCAAGCCTTAACCCATTTTTAAATACTTTGTTGAAATCTCTCTGAGCATGTAGACGCTCAAAATATGTAAAAGAAAACACTTTTTTCGCAATGTCGTTTTCAATACACAAGCTATTTGATGAATTTTTTCTATCTTTCGTCTGCATAAACTGTCTTACGCACTGATTGTTCTACGACCTTTTCTTCTGCGGGCGCTCAAAACCTTTCTTCCGCCGGGTGTTGCCATTCTGGCCATAAAACCTATTTTCTTTTTTCTTCTGTCATTGTTTGGCTGAAACGTTCTTTTCATTTTTAAACCCTCTTTACCACGACTTTATATGTGACGTTCATTTCATTTTGTTGCGCTCGGGGCATTGTACCTAAAAATGACATATAGTGTCAACCACTTGCAAAATCTCTATAGCAACTCCTTTTGTCAAGACGGATTTTAAAAAAACCTCTCTAAAAACCAAAAAACAAGTCGCTGCTAACGTTTATAACCTGATGTTATTTTTTTTACGACGAGATGGCAGAAACAAGGGTTATTACGGTAAATACAAAAACTTAAAACAGGATCATGGAGTTTTTAGGTAAACCTAATTTGTGACTATTTCGTTGACAAGTTGCGTCTATGGAATACTCTAGATGCTTTTAGAATGTCTTGGATTTAAGCTGTTTGTCATCTTGTAAACATACATTTTAAGTTTTAGACGAATTCTCTGTTTTGTGCAGATATAGCCGACGATAGGATTCGAACCTACGACCTGCGGTTTACAAAACCGCTGCTCTGCCAGCTGAGCTACATCGGCACCTGTGCGCATGCTACTAAAAAATTATTTCTCTGTCAACGTTTCCTCGAAAGAGTCCTTCCTTCTTCGCTTCTCGGCTATTTTTACACATTTATCTTTGATACTCCCATTAACCGCCTAAACTCAAGAGTTGCACTCATTTCGCACCTTTTTTCATGCTTTTTAGTATTATGTTATACATCAGTTTTGCAAGAGATCTATTAATTTTGACTATCCTTAAGTACAAATTGGTCCAATGTGTATGAGATTCTATAGGCTATTTGACTATTTGATAAAATTATGTATAATGGCTCAAAGAAAAAAAGGGATCTCAGAGTTTTAGTTGTAAAATATCAAGATATTATATTGCCTCTTACAAAATATTCAAAGCTTTCCCTTGAAAAAATTTAAAGCAGCAAGGTTTGCTAGTGTTTTAAGTTAAGTTAGTTGTAATGGTTGTTATTTGTTGTGCGGCTATGCGTTTATCATGGTAATGGGTTTGGAAAGAATTTGGAATTTACAAAAAATTAGTGAAGCAGTGTGCAAACCATATGGATAAAAAAATATTCTCATCAAATAGAAAAGCGCGTTATAATTATGAAATTCTTGAGGAACTGGAAGCAGGTATAGTTTTGTCAGGATATGAGGTTAAGTCCGTAAGGCAGTCTAATGTAAGTTTGGTGGACAGCGTTGTGCGTTTTTCTAATGGGGAAGCCTTCGGTGAAAATATGTTTATTGCTCCTTATGAGCAAATATCTACTCATATTGCAGATTATGATGCAAAAAGAAAACGTAAAATTTTAATGCACAAATTTGAAATAAGTAAAATGTGTGCGAAAGTTAAAGAACGGGGACTTACGGTTATACCTTTAGAGATGTATGTAGGTGATAAAGGTAAAATAAAACTTCTTATAGGCCTTGCAAAAGGCAAAAAAACCTATGACAAAAGAGAATTGATAAAGAAAAAAGATATAGCAAGAGAAATGGCAAGGGGATATTGATTTTTGCTGTATAAGTTTTTGTCCTTAGTTATAACCATTCTAGCCTTAGCTGATTCTAATCAAATTTATGAACAAATCTCAAATTGTCGCAGTTCAAGCATCGGCAGGATCTGGCAAAACTTATAATCTTGCCAAGAGATATATTTATCTCCTACTTAGTTCTGATGATTGTACCAGCATAAAAAATATAATAGCTGTAACTTTTACAAATAAAGCAGCCGTTGAGATGAAGCATAGAGTTATGGATTATCTTAAAAAAGGAGCGCTGTCTTTAGATGCAGGAGATTTTTTTAATGATTTACCCCTGACAAAAAATGAAATAGCTGAAAAAAGCTTAATAGTTCTAAAAAATGTTCTGGAATTTTATGATAATTTCAATATCAGTACAATGGACAGTTTTAAAAATCATATCTTAAAATCCTGCGCTATAAATATAGGTATTCCTCCAAATTTTACTATAGAGAGGGACTATACTGCAAGTCTTTTACTTTCTTTGGAAATCTTTCTACAAAAATCGCAAGAGTCTAAAGACTTAAAGAATATTGTACTAAGATATTTGTCTCAATACTTAATGACGGATTCTAGCTGGATACCCAAAGACAATGTATATAATGAGATTGTAAAAGTATTTAATAAATCCGGAAATACTGGAAAAGATATTTTTGTATCAACGCTAGATTACAATAACGAATTTTCTTCAAGAGTAAAAATTATCTTGGAAAAAATTAAAAGTTTTTCCAAACTTTTGCCTAAGCTTCAAATTTATTCTTATTATAACAAAGCTGTTGATGATGTGTTGCGTGAAGGCGCTAAAATATTTTTTTCTATGAAAGTTTCTGCAAAATTTGCAAAGGAATATCTCCAATATAAAAAAGATACACAACCAAACCCAGAAGCTGATGATATGTGGAGAGATATAAGTGTGAAAATTAAATCTTTATACGATTTTCACATGGAGAATTATTATGTTGTTTATTCTTGTATATATTCGAAAGTCGCTCTGGAACTTGATATACAGTCAAAAAAGGATGGTATTGTATTTTTAAATGAAATAAATAAAAGAACAGTTAATTTTTTTGAAAAAAATAATGCCATTATACCTGAAGTTTATTATAGATTGTCGGAAAGGTACAAACATTTTTTAATAGACGAATTTCAGGATACAAGTTTTGTGCAGTGGGCAGGGATGAAAAGGTTTTTGGAGGAAAGTCTTGCGGCAAGCGGTACATTTTTTTACGTTGGAGACGTGAAGCAGGCAATATATGATTTTAGAGGTGGCAAACCTGAACTTTTTGATGAAGTATTAAATGAATTTCCATCTGCAGAAATTGAGAAACGTTTTCTTAAACAAAACTTTAGAAGTGGTAAGACAGTTGTAGATTTTAATAACAATGCTTTCTCAAAAGAAAATATTGAAAGATTTTTAAATGAAATCTACAAAGATAAAGACAGCGAGTGCGATTTTTCAAGATTTATTAAAACCTATGCATTTTCATATCAGGAAGCAATCAAAGAACATGATTATGGTTATGTTAAAATTGATACCATAGATAAGACATGTGCAAATGTTAAAGAAGAAACAAAGCAAAAATTCGTGGATAATATTCATGAACTTCTTTCAAGGTTTAATTCTAAAAATATAGCTGTTTTATGCAGGACTAATAATGAAATATCTGATGTTAGCTCGTGGCTTTTGGAAGACGGATTGGAAATTGAGTCATCGCAGACTTTGAATGCAAAAAACAATATTGTTATAAAACAGATTCTATCCATTCTGATGTTTATTAATTCTCCAATAGACTCGTTAGCATTCGCTTCTTTTATTATGGGCGATATCTTTAGTAAAGTTTCAAATGCTCAAAGCGATGAACTTGAAAGATTTGTTTTTGCCTGTAACAAAGATAATAAAAATGGAACTTTTTATAAAACTTTTAAGGATAAATATGACAGCTTATGGAAAGAATATTTTGAATTTTTTTTTGTAAAAGCAGGTTTTGTTACTGTATACGAACTAACTCTCTCTATCATCGAAAAATTTAAGATTACAGACAATTTCCCTCAAAGCAAAGCCTTTGTAATGTGTTTATTGGAATTTATAAAAGAGTTTGAAACACAAGATTCAGGTTTAAAAAATTTTCTGGAATATTTTAAGTTAAATTCCGATACAGATGCCTTGCACATAAAAAAAGTTTTTGGAAATGGCATAAAAATTATGACTATTCACGAAGCCAAGGGGCTTCAGTTTCCCGTTGTAATAATACCTTTTCTTAAACTTTCTGAAACAAAAATAGATATTCCTTATTGTGACGATTCCGGAGAGAAAATAAAAATGTTAGGAATATCAAAAGACATTGCAAAATTTTCAGCCAAGGCAAAAAAAATATATGATACCACAAAGTTAAACGCTTTATTGTCTGAGCTTAATATGCTTTATGTTTCAATGACAAGAACGGAATACGAATTATATGCGATAATTCCGCCAAAAGCTGGTTCTTCAAATAATGTCGCTTCAGTTTTGTTTGGCGGAGAAAAAATTTTTGTTTCAGGAGTTAAACAAAAATATAATCTGAATGATAATATTAAAGATGATGTTTTTCTAGATAGCTTCGACAAAAGTTATAAAGATATACAAAAGTATTTAACAGATGAAAAGAAGACAAGTCTTGATATAAATGATGCGGCAGCGAAAGGAACAATTATACATTATGCATTATCAACGATAATATCGTTAAAAAATGAAAATATCGGCGATGTTATTAGTAATGCGTGGAACGTTACAAAGAGAAAATTCTTTTTTGAGAATGTCGATTTTGTAAAAGAAAAACTAGAAAAATTATTTTTGTCAAAAGAAATTCTCAGCCTTTTTATGTATGACAAGAATGAAGTTTATAATGAAAAAGAAATTGTAAACGCAAATGGAGAATCTTTTAGAATAGATAAGCTCATAATATCCGGTGGTGATGCGACGATAGTGGATTTTAAAAGTTCGAATTATGACGAGATAAAAAATCGAAAACAGCTTAGAGATTATGCTGATTTAATTTCTGAAATATACCCATCTAAAAGAATATTAACTTATATTGTAGATATTGCCGAAGATAGCTGCCTCCATTGTAAGGATATAGAATGCCAGGGAAAATAGTAAATATAGATGCTGTTGAGAATATAATTAATTTTACGGCTGATTATATTTTTAAATCAAATAAAAAAATTGCATTGGTGGGTGGCAGCAAAAGACCTTTTCTGTTTCTTAAAAAGAAACTTTCTAAAAAACACTCTATGGCTTTTTCCCCTCCAGAATGTTTTACCAACGATGAGTTTATCGAAAAAATTATTTTTGACAATACAAAGCTTATTAAGATTTCTGATTTTGAAGCAGCATTTGTAATATTTAAAATTGTAAAAGAAGAAATGCCGCAGCTTGTAAACGGCAACCTTTCATTTGCGTCTTTTATGGAATGGTCTTTTGAAATTGCATCTTTTATAGAACAGCTAGATTTAGAAAATGTCTCCGAAGAAAAACTTAAAGCTGTAAAAGCAAACGCGGAAATAGGTTATGATGTGCCTGAAAATATAAATAGTTTGTTAAAAAATATCTTTAAAATAAGAAAACGTTTTCACGACAGTTTGGAAAAATCGTCACAAACTACAAAGGGCTATAGTTTTCTGAAAGTATTATCTATAGAAAGTGGTGTATTAGCAGGACATTTTGATGAAATAATATTAATGGCCCCGTTTTACCTTCATAAAACAGAAATTGAAATTTTTAAGAAGCTCTACGATATTGGGAAGCTTACTGTATTTATTTGCGGAAGTCCAAAAGAATACGAAGTTTTAGAAAGATTGTATTTAGAATTTGGAGAACCTGTCCCTAGTATAAAAAGTAAAAACAACAGATACAAATTGAATGTATACTCTGCTTTCGATGATCAATCACAGGGCTCCCTACTTAAAAATCTTATCAGCAGTTACTCAAAGGAGGATTTAGACAAGACGGTTATTATTGTACCGGATTCGTCAATGCTGCAATCTGTGATATCTGAAGTTTCTATAGTTACGGAAAAGTACAATATTTCAGCCGGATATCCTGCTGCCAAAACTACCATTTTTTCATTAATCCAAGTGATTATAGAGGCGCAGCTTTCAAGGAAAGAGCAGCTATACTATTCAAAAGATGTAATGAAGGTGTTGACTAATCCTCTTTTAAAAAATATGAGGTTTTTTGGAGAAGACTCAATATCTAGGATAGTTGCGCATAAAATTGAGAAAGCTTTAGATCAAAATTCAAAAAGCTGTTTAAGTGGCAAAATGTTTATTTCGTTTGAAGAAATTATTAGCCAAAAACAGCTCATAGATGAAATTAGTCTCGCTGTAACACAAGCATGGAAGTATTTGCCTTCGGAAAAAATTATAAAAATATTAAATGAGATTTTTGAAAGTTCCTTTGTTTCTTGGGAAAAAGTTGAGAGTTTTTATGGTTTATCGAGTGTTTTATTCGTATTTTTAGAAAAAATATATTCTTTGAGCTCGGTAGGTAGTTATCCGTTAAATGTTGAAGCCATGGAGATATTGTTATCTTTATCGAAGGAGCTAAAGTTTGGCAAAGTGTCGCAAGTAAAATTTCAAAATGACGAGATATTCAATATGTTCAAAAAACTGATAAAAAATAAAAGAATTGCCTTGACGGACTCTTCTCTTGAGGGTTTGCAGATTTTGGGATTTTTAGAGTCAAGAAACCTTTCTTTTGACAATGTCTTTATTGTGGGTATGAAAGATTCAGCAATTCCACCTATAAAAAAAGACTATCCTCTTGTTCCTAAAGATGTAATGTATGCTTTGGGTGTTGAAATGGTAAAAAAAGAATACGAAATACAATGGTACCATTTTAACAGGATAATTGCAGGCGCAAAAAATTTGAATCTTATTTATCCGGATAACGACAAAGATGAAAGGAGCAGATTTATAGAATCTGTTATTTGGAACAAACAATTAGAGAACAAGGATATTAATGCTGTAAAAATAAGTAAATTTGTTTTGTCTAAATTTTCAATAAAGTATTTCGCCAAAAGAAAATATGCAAAAACCTCAGAGATTAAAGAATATCTCAAAAACATATCTTATACTTACAGTAAAATTGATACCTACCTAGACTGTAGATTAAAATTTTACTTTAGATACGTGTTGTTGTTTGACGATGGGATAGACGTAGGCCATGAGCTTTCCAAGAGCGATATAGGTAATTTTATACACAGTTTTTTAAAAGACGCGTTATACGAAAATCTTAGCAATAAGGAGTTACAGTCTTTAAAATTTGAAAAAGAATATTTTAAAAAACTTGAAAATAGTTTTGATAATTCTGTAAGTTTTAGATTTAGGGAAGACTCTTTTATGATAAAAGAAGTTTTAATGCATAGAATGAAAAATATTTTATATTACGAGAGAGAAAGGCAATATCGAAATATTTACGCTTGTGAAAAAAAGTACGTTTCAAAAATCACAACAAATGCAGGCAAAACTTATACTTTAAGTTGTACAATAGATAGAATAGATGTTGAAGACAATGGCTATATGATATTTGATTATAAAACTGGGGTTACAGACGAGAAAATTATTCAAAAGAAACATTTTGATTTATTATCTGATAATTTTGGCAGACAAAATATAAAAAAAGCAATAAGATCTTTACAGCCTCAGTTATATAAATATATATTTGAAAAAGAGACAAAATTTGTCGTTTCAAAATGTGGGATTTATGATGTAAAAAAAGCGAAAATAAACGAATTTCCGCAAGAGCGGGAAATTTATGAAAAATGTATTGATGTGGTTAAAGAACTTCTTGCTGAAATAAATTCTGGGGAAAATTTTGAATTTGACACAGAAGATGCGGTTAACTGTAAGACCTGTAAATATTTTTATGTGTGCAGATAAAACAAATACACATAATTTCACTACAAGCGCATGAAAAAGGTTTCTTGAGACGACTGATTTTAGACTCAAAGTAAATTCCATAAACTGCAATTTGGTATTGCTTCTTGGCTTAGCCGCTTTTTGAAAAAAAGCAAAAAGACTCATGAAAAGAGGTGAGCTGGAGTAGTTTATTAGCTACACAAATGAGAGATTGTTTAGAAGATTTACCTTGAGAGCGTTTTTGGCAAAAAAGGGGAAGTTGAGGGTTATGTTTAACGCAAGCAATAGAAGCCATATAGAGGTGCTGGTGTAAATAAGAAAACAGAGAATACAAAGTTAGAAGTAAATGAGAAAGCAACAAAGAACAAATTTAGTGATTTTAGGAAACGGATGCAGGTTTTCTTTGCGTTTCCGTTTATGAAGCAAAAAGTGTTTA
>BNVV01000042.1 GCA_025998355.1 Endomicrobiia bacterium | reverse complement strand
TTGAGTGTTTCTTTGATCTCTTTTTGGGGGTTAGTGTGTTTGTATGTATTTTGCCTAAGTCCTCCTAAATTGTATTTGTCATGCATCTTATTTTGTCTCTCCTCCACAAATCCATGCCTATTCAAATAAACTAATATCGTTCCTTGCCCTATCAATCGCTGTGCGTATTATTTGCTCACCTTTAATTTAACTACTACCAACGGTTATTCTATGTCTCTTTTTCTTCCCGCTTTTGCCATTTCGCTGTTTTTGAAGTCTTTGTATCAATCTCTAGCATAATCACTGCTGCTTCTACTTCTAGCGCTTTGTTTAGCAATACCTATTCCCATCTGCATATTTCCTACTACTCATTAATACTTCTTCTACGTGCTTTTAGTCCTATATGCACAACTTTCACTGACATTGTAACTGTCTCAGGTCTAATAATACGTTCGGGTATTGCCTGAAGTACTCAAACATCATTCCTACAATATTCTCTATACTCAATTTTCTCTTTGCTCATCTCTCCCCCCTTTTTCTTTTCTTACTCCTTGCTATCCTTACTGTTTTGTCAAACGTCCCTTTCTTTACTCCCATTAATATTAAACCCATTCCATCTGACCCACCCGCTTTCTTTTTCTGTTTCATAGTACTTCTATTGTACTTTTATATATTAGTTATGCAAGAGGTCTAATGAGCATCAAAAAACATTTGAGAAATGTAAAAAGTCAGCAGAACAAGGACATGTTGACGCTCAATGTAACTTAGGTTGGATGTATCTCGACGGAGTGGGAGTAGAGCAAAATTATAAAGAAGCATTTAACTGGTTTGAAAAATCAGCAGAACAAGGAGATGCTTGGGCTCAATATAACTTGGGTGTGATGTATCTCGAAGGGTTAGGAGTAGAGCAAAATTATGAAGAAGCAATTAACTGGTTTAAAAAAGCAGCAGAACACGGACATGCTTGGGCTCAAAATAGCTTAGGTTTGATGCATCTCAAAGGGTTAGGAGTAGAACAAAACCATAAGGAAGCAATTCACTGGCTTAAAAAAGCAGTAGAACAGGGCGTTACGATGCCAAAACAGCATTAGACCTCTTAATAATTAACATATAAAAGTACAATAGAAGTACTGTGAAACAGAAAAAGAAAGCAGGCGGGTCAGGTGGAATGGGTTTAGTATTAATGAAAGTAAAGAAAGGGACGTTTGACAAAACAGTAAGGATAGCAAGGAGTAAGAAAAGAAAAAGGGGGAGAGATGAGCAAAGAGAAAATTGAGTATAGAGAATATTGTAGGAATGATGTTTGAGTACTTCAGGCAATACCCGAACATATTGTCGTATACAGTTATAATATATCAGCAAAAGTTGTGGATATAGACATAGGGTATGTATAAGAAGTATTAATGGGTAGTAGGAAATATGCAGATGGGAATAGGTATTGTTAAACAAAGCGCTAGAAGTAGAAGCAGCAGTGATTATGCTAGAGATTGATACAAAGACTTCAAAAACAGCAAAAGCAGCAAAGCAAGAAGAAAAAAAGACTACAATAACCGTTGGTAGTAGTTAAATAAATCTCCGCACAACAAGACGCGCGGTATCAGTGGAGGAAATTGAAGAGCTGTAATTGTTCTTGCTCAAACTCTATGTTCGCAAGCGTTACCAAATTTCTTTTGTTATTTGTAGGCTATTACAATGCTCTAAATTCCCAAATATAGCTTTTCTTATGCTTATGGGCGTACAAAAGATAGTGCATCTCTTATATGCACTATGCTGTCTGTCTTTCAAGCGTTTACATAGCCTAATTGTACTACAAGCGGTTCCCCACAGCAAGCCTCGGGGCAATAGTTTAACAATTAAAGGCAAGCAAATAGTATGCACAGCGATTGATAGGGCAAGGAACGATATTAGTTGATTTGAATAGGCATGGATTTGTGGAGGAGAGACAAAATAAGATGCATGACAAATACAATTTAGGAGGACTTAGGCAAAATACATACAAACACACTAACCCCCAAAAAGAGATCAAAGAAACACTCAAAGCTGACAAAAGAAGATAAGGAGTTAAATAGGGAGATTTCATCAAAAAGTGTTATAGTGAAAAATATTAAAGTATTTGTTAAAAGGTTCAAAATAGTCTTAAAGATAGATAAGTAATAGCAGAAGACGCTTTGGACTGCGATTTAACTTGGGTTGCAGGTATTTGTAATTCTAAAATTTAATACTCAAACTGTGCAAGAGGTCCAATAATGAAGATGGAAGATGAGTGACAAAAATTGACAAGTCTAATTTGCAAGTTAATTATGGTGCTGTTGGAAGATGAGATGGCGCGATGACTACGGCAAGTGGCGTTGTTGTAATATGCTGCGGTGTCACTTGTGCAAGAAACGCTTAACTACCTTCAGCTGTCAGATCTATGATTCCACTAACGTCGGCTACCACCACGACATGTGGACCGTGCACAAATCCAAAACCCAATCCCCAAAGACGACTGCGGAGAATCATCCAAATTCCCCAAACAAATTCCCCAAACCGCGATTTAAGTGGCGTAAAGGTTAATAAAAGCTTTAAAGTTAGGGTGTATATCAATGTTAAGTTAAGTTACTACAGTTGGCTATAGATTTATTTTCTTCAGTATATTTTATGACATTCCACATCATAGCGACAGCTTCCATGGGATAATGCCCTATAGATGTTTCAGCAGAAAGCATGACATAATCCGTTCCATCGAGAACAGCATTTGCAATGTCACTTACTTCAGCTCTTGTAGGAATAGGATTTTCAATCATACTTTCAAGCATTTGGGTCGCAGTGATCACAAATTTATTATGAATCCTACATTTCTTTATTATGCGTTTCTGTATTACAGGAACTGACCACAGAGGTACTGATATTCCCATATCGCCTCTTGCTACCATTATGCCATCCGCAACATTAAGGATTTCATCGATATTGTTAATTCCCGATATGTCCTCAATTTTTGCTATAAGTTTACAGGTTGTGTTATTTTCTGCTTTTAAGATATCTATTAAAGGTTTCATATCTTGCATATTTCTGACAAATGAATTTGCTATATAATCAGCGTTGTTTTTCAAAGCAAACATTATGCTTTTACGGTCTTTTTCTTCCAATAACTGAAAATTAAGTTTAGCATTGGGGACATTTACGCCTTTGTGTGTTTTTAAAACATAATCCATCTGAACTTCTGTAATAAGTTCATCTTTTTTTGAAGATAAAACTTTTAAAGTTAGATTGCCATCATCAATAAAAACAGTAAGATTTTCTTTTATATCTGTAAGAGAGCTTGCATAATCTATAAAAATTTCTTTGCTGTTTCCGACAATTTCTCTGTTTGTAAGAATAAGCTGTTCTCCTTTTTTTAATCTTACTTTTCCACCTTCAATTACACCTACCCTTATTCTATGTCCTTCGAGATCTGCAAGGATTTCCACATTCGTGCCGAATTCCTTGTTTAGTATTCTTACCAAAGCGATGTCTTTTTCATGCTCCGCAAACGTACCGTGAGAAAAATTAAGCCTCACTATCGCCATGCCGTTATCGGATAAATTCTTTAAAATCCCAAGAGAACGTATTGCTGGTCCCATTGTACAAACAATCCCTGTCTTAGTCACTGTACTACTCCTTTATTATTTACTTTTATGTGGTTATCGGAGTATAAATGCTTTAATCGACTTTAACTTTTTCTGCCGTGTAACCATAATCTTTTTTTAAAAGATACTTGTTATGCGTGGACAAATTCAAAAGTCTATACCTCGATAAATCGGACAATATTTTTTTGTTTTTCTTTCACTTGACAAACTCAGAGCAGGTAAGCAACAGTAGAGCAAAGACCACACAAGTGTCAAGATAATTTTAGATCTGTTACTTGGAGCTAATTTTCTTTCTATAGTTACAAAATATCGCCTGTGGATATACTATCAAAACTAGTTTCTTTAAGCAAACTGCCGTATTAATTCTTTTCATCTCCTTATTTTTTTACGTTCTCATTTGATTGCTTTTATTTTACAGACATAATTTTTATTGCACTCACTTGCGCAGATAATTTAACAGAACTTTGGTGAGGCAGCAAAAAGCATCTTGCATTGAATACTACCATCGGAAATATGTGTGGTGCAAAAGAGATGATATTTATTAACTAACTTTTGCATTATAAACTTTGTGATACTTTAAATTTTCGAGGGGAAATTTTGACCGTTTTGTAAGAGGCAATATTTTGAAATATTTATCAAATAAAACAAACTAAGTTTTTTTGTCATTGCCACAAAATAGGAGCCCATGTTAAAACATTTGGATATCCCTGCAATTCTTTTAAAAATCTTGTAGAAAATCGTTTCTCTTTTCTTATTGCAAAGCTCCTTTGTCTTTTTTATTAGACAAAAGGGGCTTTGCGTAAATCTTTTTTACTACCGTTTTTTTGATTTCTGTCAATTTATTGCTGCTGTTCCTGTCTCTTTTGTGCGTACTCTCATAACACTGCGCAAATCATAGCTGAATATTTTTCCGTCCCCAGGATTACCAGTACAAGCGGCTTCTTGAATCGCTTTTATTGTTTTTCGTTCCCATTCTTCAGAAGAAACTATGATTTCAAATTTAATTTTTGGAAGCACTGTTATATTTACTTCCGTACCTCGAACAAGCTCTTTATAGCCTTTTTGCTTGCCGCATCCCATAACTTGTGAAACAGTAATGCCGCTAACTTCAATTTTGTTGAGAGCTTCTTTTATATCTTCCAATTTTTCTTCTCGAACGATAGCTTCTATTTTAATCATATAACTCCCCTTTCTCTATGTTATAACACCATAAATGTGTGCAACTTGGTTATATCAAAATAAACTTTTATCAATCTAGTCCTGTAAATGAGGGATACGCGTTTTCCCCATGTTCAGATATATCTAAACCTACCAACTCTTCCTTTTTGCTTACTCTAAGAGGAGTAAATATTCTGACGATACCCGCGCACAATAAAGTTCCTACAACAACTACTACAAAAGTTATAAGTATTCCTTTAATTTGCGCAATAAATTGAGCAGTTTGGCCGTAAATAAGCCCCAGACTACCGCTGCCGCTTATCACAGGATTTGCAAAAACACCCGTCAATATTCCACCCCATATACCACCGATACCGTGACAACCAAAAGCATCTAAAGCATCATCTATTTTAAATATCTTTTTAATAAGGGCTATTCCGTAGTAGCATACGGGGCTTACAGTTATACCAATAATCAAAGCTGCCCATACCTCAACGTGCCCGGCAGCAGGTGTAATACCTACTAATCCGGCTACAACTCCTGTACATACCCCAATAAGCGTAGGTTTTCCCTGTTTGATTACATCTAAAAGCATCCACATTAGCATACCTGCAGCAGCAGATACGGCTGTTGTTATAAAAGCATGCGCGGCAAGTCCGTTTGCAGCAAGACTGCTGCCAGCATTAAACCCAAACCAGCCAAACCATAAAAGCCCCATACCCAAGAAAACAAACGGAACATTATGCATCCTATACGAAGTACGCAAATAATTGACTCTTTTGCCAAGTAAAATTGCAAGAATTAATCCTGTTGTTCCTGAACTTATATGAACAACATCCCCTCCTGCAAAGTCCAAAGCGCCTATTTTTCCACCAATCAAACCATCACCCCATACCATATGAGCCAAGGGATAATACACACACACTGACCATAAAGCTATAAATAAGAACAAGGCTTTAAACTTCATTCTTTCAGCAACAGAGCCTGTTATAATAGCCGGGGTTATTAGGGCAAACGTCATTTGAAACGCTACAAAAACAAATGTAGGTATTGATTTACCAAGAGCGAGAGAATCTTTTGTAATACCTGCGAGCCCGATATTCTTAAGAGAACCTACAAAATTGTTACCACCCTCGCCAAATGATAGCGAATAGCCTACCAACACATACAAAACAATACCCAACCCCATGATAAACGCAGAGTTCATCATGTTGTTTACCATGTTTTTTCTTCTTCCTAATCCTCCGTAAAAAAACGCAAGCCCAGGTGTCATAACAAATACAAGAGCTGTACAAATAAGAACAAACGCTGTGTCCCCTGCATCAAACATTTTGTAGCCTCCTATTAAAAATATTAAAAAACATGCAAAATAACTTTTTTAGCTTTAGATTTTTATGTTCTTGATATTTTATGAAGCAAAAAATTCTTAAATACCATAAATATCGTGTTTCAATGTCTTGATTATCACTAAGGCGATTGACAGTATAATAACTTTATTTTACTTTGTCAATGCCTTGTAGAATCTCATACATACTGGACTTTTGTCAAACAAAAACAAACGGATTAAAACAACGACGCTGGATTGCTTCGGTCATTTAAGGAAGCACCGATTAACGTTGCAAAGGACTTTGAAAGACATAATTTTGAAAAGATGGTTAAAACGAAAGCTTTCTTGGTTTTTGACTATTTGAGGGTAAAGCTAAATAACAGTCTATGAAATTTGCTATTTAAGTTAGTTAACTGTACTATTTCCTGCTGCCAGGCTTAACTGCAGCGCTCCCTTCTTTGCACATAGGGCATTCTTCTTCTTTATAACTTTTTACTTCGAGACTTAAAAGAGAAAACTTTGGAATGTCAAAATCAACTTTCCCAGCGCTTCTATCGACAAGAGACACTACAGCGACAACGCGCGCACCAATCGATCTAACAGTATCTATAACTTCTTTTGTGGAAAGACCAGTTGTAATAACATCTTCAACAATTAAAATTCTTTCACTTTCATTTATAGAAAATCCTCTTCGAAGAGATACTTCTCCGCCAACTCTTTCAGTAAATATTGCACGTGTACCTAATGCTCTTCCCATTTCGTGACCTATAATAACGCCACCCATTGCCGGAGAAATAACAACATCAACTTCTATGCTGTTTTCTTTAATCTTCTTTGCAAGTTTTTCGGCAAGTATTTCTGCTTCCTTAGGATGCTGTAGAATCAAAGCGGCTTGAAAATATGTGTCTGAATGAAGACCGCTTGAAAGCTTAAAATGTCCAGTCAAAAGAGCCTTGTTTTTTTTAAATAATTCTTTTATTTCTTCTCGTTGCATTTTTGTGCTTCCTCTTATAGATTTTAATTTTTTATCCTCAAAAAATATATTCTTCGCACCTAAAAATATTAAAGCAACCACCATCTAGGACTTACACTGTAAAATTGCAACAAAATATCTACTTTAAACCCATCACGAAACAGGTTAATTTGCATTTTTAACAGAGACATTCATTTTATCAAAGTACCCTCATAAATATTTTTGCAACTTCAGACGGATCTTTGGCCTCTATTATTGGTCTGCCTACCACTATAAAATCAGCGCCTTCCTTTACAGCAATTTCAGGAGTCGCCACTCTTTTTTGATCGTCATCAGACTTTGCAAGTCTGATTCCAGGAGTAACAACGATAAAATCTTTTCCGCATTCCTTTTTTATAAGCGCTATTTCAAGCGGAGACGATATTACGCCGTCAATTCCACAAGACTTTGTAAGTTTTGCTCTTCTTATAACCTCCTCTGGAGCAGTAATCTGGCTTGTTAAAACAGTTACCGCCCAAATTTTCGGTCTGTTTTCTACGGAGGCTGCAGCTTTAAGCATTTCTTTGCCGCCAATCGAATGAACAGTTAAACTAAACACCCCAAGTTCTTTTGCAGATTCAACTGAACGCTTTACGGTTGCTGGAATATCATAAAATTTTAAATCTAAAAATACTTCTTTTCCGTTATTCTTTATTATTTTTATTATTTCTTTGCCTGACTGTAAAAATAGTATAGGACCGACTTTGTAAATATCGATGTAAGGACTCGTTTCTTTTACAAGTCTTTCAGCTTTTTGTAAATCATAAACATCAAGAGCTAGTATAGTCTTTTTCATTTTCCTCCCTTTGTCGGTTATTGTTTACGAAACGCTATGACAAACACATGAAAAGTATCTTACAATGAGAGGTAGCCCTCCCATTTACGACATTGCCTTAAGTTTTTAGTGTTAAAATCCATAAAACACCTCAAAAATTTAATTCCACAACTAAAAATTCAATGGCGCAAACGCTTTACAATTTAGCGTAAATCAACAGGTACCCTTTACAGTGTTAAGCATACCAATTATTTCTTTTGCCGATTTTATATTTTTTTCTTTTAATATATTTTCAAATTCATCAATAATGCTTAGCAAATTTTTAGGAGAAACTAAACTTGCGCTGCCAACGCTTACAGCCGTAGCCCCTGCAAGCATAAATTCAATCGCATCTTCACCTGTCATTATGCCACCGCAGCCCACTATAGGTATTTTTATACTTTGATACGCGTCATACACGCATCTTACAGACATAGGTTTCACACAAGCGCCAGACATTCCGCCTTTTACGGTAGACAACCTTGGCTTAAGAGTCTCAACGTCTATAGCCATCGCAGGATAAGTATTTGCAAGCGTTACTCCATCTGCTCCTGCATTCTGCGTTGCTAACGCAAGTTCAGATATATCAGTCACAAGAGGCGAAAGCTTGGCAATAACAGGTACTTTTGATATTTTTTTTACACCCTTTATTACATCGCTCGTTAAAGATAAATCATGGCAAACTATTTTCTTTTTTAAATTGGGGCAAGATAAATTAAGTTCTATTGCCGATATCCCATTTTGTCTGCTTAATATTTTTACAGTTTCAACATACTCGTTAATCGTCGCCCCAGCAACACTTACAATAACGGGTACTTCAATTTTGTTTAATTTTTCAAGAGGTTCTTCAATAAAAGCTTTAACGCCTATGTTCTGTAACCCTATAGTGTTTAACATTCCTGAAGCCACTTCAGCAATTCTTGGCTGCAAATTCCCATGACGAGGTTCCAAAGTAATTGTCTTTGTTACAATACCACCCAGCTTTTTCAAAGAAATTAAATCCGCTAGCTCATAGCCATAACCAAAGGTTCCAGATGCCACAAGCACTGGATTTTTAAATTTAATCCCTGCAAAATTTACACCTAAATTTAGTTTCATACTATTCTTCTATTTCAAATATAGCAAATGTTATAGACTGCTTGAACTTGGGATAAAATTCTACCAAAATGGATTAAGCTTTTTTACACGCTTTTTCATGATCAACGTTAACAGATATTTTGTTGATGCGTTTAGAATTATTAACCGATATTAAAACAATTGCAGGTTTTGCGCCCATAAGCCCAAAAAGACCGGTCGAACCTTGATTTACAATTTTTACTATGGCATTTTCCCTGTTACACCCAAGCTGAGTCAATCCATTGTTTATTGCTTCTGCTACAGTTTTGCCTTTAAATTCCATTTCAGGCATTTGTTTATCATACCTCTGCACAAATAATACCCTGCCACTCAAGTAAATTGCCTCTGTCTAAAAATAAGAAGTTTGTTATTTTAATTTAACTACTTACCCTTGAACACCATCCTATACTTCAGAGACGATATCGTCACCCCTGCATCTTCGTCTTCTTCGCTTTCGTCTGTGTTGTCACATATCGCCTGTGTTGCTCCCGTCATCTGTACGCTGTCTGTACTGTTGCTCGCATCTAGTGGTGTGGTGGTGGCGGTGACGGCAACTGCGCCACCTGCCCCACCACCTACATTATTGCCATTTTAGTATAGACATTCCCACATTTATATACAAATACCATTGCTTACTTCCACTTCCCCTTCTCCTTTTCTTTTTCCTTCTTAATAAAAAAAATCCTCAGGGAGATTATCCCCAATCCAAATATAATCATTATCGCCAACGGATTCTCCTATTATAGCCAAACCCAATCTCGATTCTGGGTCTATGTCAGATGCTGCGATTTTTGTTAATTCTCTGTCGGACTCTATGAATTCATCTTTATTCGGATCATATAGACTTACTTTCAAGCTTTTGGACTCTATGAGTTCATCTTTTCCATCCGAATCACATAAGCTTTGTGATGGTTCTGCTTCAAACAACAAACGAATAAAGCCATTAGAAAATCTATCAATAGAAGACGTACTGTTCACTTTGTTTATGGATCTCGTTATATAACCAAGTTTTTTAAGAAATAAGCCGAGACTGCCTTTATCAAAAACAACAATTTTTCCTGATAAAGATTCTAAATCCCACCCTGCCTTCCCTCGATCTTTCCACTGATTTTCCGAAAGTTCTGCCATGCGGTATAATAACGAAGGTTTGTTTGAAATGTGTTTTAAAAAGTTCGCATGTGATGACGAGGGCGAGGATGACGACGACGACGAGGATGACGATGATGATGAGGATGACGATGATGATGAGGATGATGATGATGATGAGGACGAGAATGAGGATGGACTAGACGAAGATGCAACTGTACCTGCGCCTTTGTCACTACTTGAACTTGAACTGCTCGAGTTTGAACTTGTTGTAGATAGGTCTAGACCACCCGGTGAAAAAACACTCGGGTTTGAACTGCTCGAACTTGAGCTTGGACCGCTTGAACTACTCGATGAAAAACTACTCGAACTTGAACTGCTTGAGCTTGAACTGCTTGGACTCAAACTTGAAATTGAATCTATAAGAAGAAGCCACGTGCTACATCCATTGGGCATTCTGGCTGCCCTT
>BNVV01000041.1 GCA_025998355.1 Endomicrobiia bacterium | reverse complement strand
CTCCAAAAATACCTATCATACCTCCGCTTTTTCCAGCCTGCACAAGAACAACGAGAATCAATCCAATACACACTACGTAATGAACAAACTTGAAAATGAAAAATGCTGTATTCATAATGCGGTTATTGTATTACAAAATACAAAATGTGTCAATTCTTTGTGGAATCCCATACAACAAACACATGAAAAAAGTTTCTTCAGACACTTGAGGCAACTGATTTTAGACTCAAAGCAAATTCCATTTAACTTGGGTTGTAGGTATTTGTAACTCTAAAATTTAATACTGTAAGTTGTGCAAGAGGTCTATTATAAAAAATTTTTTTCATATTATTGGGAAGTATTTCTAAAAGTTTTTCAGCTAATTTTATTGCTGGAATGTGAGTAAAAATCTGTGGAATTTGTTGTAAGACTAATCATACATACCCCATAAAACGCATTTGTAAGTTGGTAAAAAAACAGATAAAATAGGGACAAATGAAGATATTAAGATGGGTAAGGAAAGGTTAAGCAAAAGGGTAGATGATCAAACATTTAGTTAATCAAAATCAGGAGGTAGTATAATGCATAAAGTAGTTTTAATAAGGCACGGAGAGAGTGTTTGGAACAAAGAAAACAAATTTACCGGATGGGCAGATGTCGATTTATCTGAAAAAGGCAAAGAAGAAGCTTTAAAAGCCGGAACAGAATTAAAAAAAGCTGGTTTTACATTTGATTTGGTATATACTTCGGTTCTTAAAAGAGCAATAAAGACTCTTTGGAATGTTCTTGATACGATGGATTTAGTATGGATTCCAGTAATTAAAAGCTGGAGACTAAACGAGAGACACTACGGCACTTTACAGGGATTAAATAAGGCTGAAACTGCCAAAAAGTACGGTGAAGATCAGGTAAAAATTTGGAGAAGAAGTTATAACATTCCTCCTATGGCTTTAGATGAAAATGATGATAGGTATCCCGGAAAAGATGCAAGATATGCAGGATTTCCAAAGAACGAACTACCTTTGGCCGAATGTTTAAAAGATACAGTGGCAAGAGTTGTTCCTTATTGGGAAAAAGAAATTGCTCCACAAATAAAAGCAGACAAAAAAGTAATCATTGCAGCGCACGGCAACAGTTTAAGAGCATTGGTTAAGTATCTTGACAACGTAAGCGACAACGATATAATAAATTTGAACATACCAACTGCAATACCACTTGTTTACGAGCTTGACGAAAACTTAAAGCCGATTAAAAATTATTATTTGGGTGATCCTAAAGTTGTTAAAGAAGCTATGGAATCGGTTGAAAGTCAGGGTAAAGCAAAATAATTACATTTTTTAGCAGGTTTTGCGTAGAGTTTAGAGTTTGTAAAATATTTATAATTCAAGGGAGTGTTGTGCAAAATGATGCGCAAATTCAGATTGTTTTTTAGAAACAACAGAATATGGTTTATTGTAGGTTCAATCGTTGTTGGTCTTATAGGCTTTTCGATTTATGGTTTGAGCAAGCTTGAGTCATACCCCAGGAGTGTAACGCTTGCACATATACCATTAAACCTCCTTTTAGGACTTATACATTCCATCTTTTATGTTTTTATGTATATGATTGTTTTTACAAGAGGTGGATTTTTTGGAAATTTAAAGAAAAACAAAGTTAAAGCTAAAGATGTGGCTATTTTGTTTAAAGAAGTTATAGGCCTTGAAGGAGCGAAAAAAGAAGCTTTGGAAGTAGTGGAGCTTATAAAGGACAGAAAACAGCTTCAAAAGATCGGCGGTAAAATTATCAAAGGAATTCTTTTGATGGGTCCTCCGGGATGCGGTAAAACTTTGCTTGCGCAAGCCATTGCGACAGAATGCAAAGTACCATTTATTTCAATGGCAGGCAGCGAGTTTGTTGAAGTCTTAGTTGGCGTTGGCGCAAGCAGAGTAAGAAGTCTTTTTAAAAAGGCCAGAGAATGTGCTTATGCTGATGGCGCTTGTATAGTTTTTATAGATGAAATTGAAGTTATAGGAAGAAGAAGATCTTTTTCTCATACGGGTGGCACAGAAGAAGCAAACAGTACGCAAAATCAGCTTCTTGTGGAAATGGATGGTCTCGATAACAAGAAAAGCAATGTTATTGTTATAGCTGCTACAAATGCAGACGAAAGCATTTTAGATAAAGCATTGTTAAGACCAGGTCGCTTTGACAGAAAACTTGCGATTACACTTCCAAATTTAAAAGAAAGGGAACAGTTGTTTAATTTTTATTTGGGAAAAGTAAAGATTGATCCTGAAGTAAAGATAGATAGACTGGCTAGGAAAGCTGTTTATAAATCACCTGCCGATATTGAAAATATAGTTAAGGAGTCGGCATTGATTGCAGCAAGAAAAAAGAAAGAAGTTATCGATATGAAAGATATATCGGAGGCAATGGATAGAATCGATTTAGGTATGGAAACTTATCTTGACATGACATCAAAAGAGCTTGAGATGACCGCATATCATGAAGCTGGACACGCGATAGCTATATACTTAATGCATCCTACCGACGATGTGTTTAAAGTTACGGTAAAATCTCATCAAGGGTCGCTTGGACTTGTCGCCCCTCTTCCTAAAGAGGAATTGCACTGTGAACACAAAGATGAATTGATTGCGGACATCATGGTATCTCTTGCGGGATATGCGGCTGAGAAGATTAAATACAATACGACAACAACAGGTGTTTCGATAGATTTTAGCCATGCCATGGCAACAGCAAATTATATGGTATGGAGAGTAGGTATGGGTAGTAGCGGTTTTGTAGGGAATTTTTCTATTATACCCAATGAAGAGATGTCACAAGGACTTAAAGAAAAACTTAATAACGATACAATATCAATAATGAATTCATGCTATTCAAAAATAGAAGAATTTTTAAAAGCGAATTGGGATGCTGTTGACGCTATAGCCAAAAGACTTATAAAAGACAAAGAGCTGGATTTTGACGAATTGGAAGAAACAATGGAAACCGTTGGAAAAAGAAAACCTAAATCAATTGAATCTATTTGACGATTCTGTGGTAACATAGTGAAGAAAATAAGCTGCATTGCAAAGAGGTATGTAGTTGTTATGAAAATGTCAAAAAGTGTAGCATGTCTGCTTATAGCTATACTTTTATTGAATGCGTGCGACGTAAGTTATCCGAAGGAGACGCTTGCTCAAAGTTTAGAAAAGCTTATACAAAAAGAATGCGGTCAAGATTCAAAAGCGTACATTGTTGGAAAGACTTTATATTTAGATATAGAGCTTGACGACCTAATATCTAAAGAAAAAGAAGCGTTAATACAGGCAGAAGATAAAGTGGATACTGCTGTTTTTTCTGCAATTAGGGTTGTCTTAAGTAGCGATTCAGATATACAATACGCGGTTACAACAGCTTATGATCATGGCAAAAATGTAGCTTTAAGAATAGTGCGAAGTATTAATGATGAAAAGAGTTATCGCTATGGGCGTATATCACGCTCTGATTATTATAAATCCAGAGATCTTTTTGAAATAAGCGGTCCTGAGTTTTCCGAGGAAATGATATCGGATAAGCATGATATTACGATCGGCGAATATGTTGGCAGATTAATTGTATTTCGGATCAATACGACGCCAAGAACAAATCCGCCCTTTAGAGCTTTAGGACCAGCCCTTCGGCTGTGGTATTTAGGTATAAAGAATGAAAATTTAATTTTGTTAGTTTCAGACGATGCTAGTATTGGAGTTATTGCTGCGCTGAAAGATATTTTAAAAGAAGAACTTAAAAGCTATTCTAAAAAATATGATATGCTTTTTGATAAAATAATGGTTGCAGAATTTAGTGGTAAGAATATTCTATCAGTATCATTGGATGATGATATATAATCAATCAGTTTTACGCAGCCTTCACTAAACTTTAGCATAAGTATTTATTGTCATTAGCCCCCATTCTCGATGGGTCGGGCGACAACCTTCAAGATGAAAGTAGAAAAAAGAAAATGATTATTTTTGGGTATACAATTTAGAAATGTGATTTATACAGGGAGTCTGAATGTAGTTTTGAATACGAAAAAAGAGGAAGAAATGTTAGCGGAGAAGTATGTAAAAATCAATTATGAGTCGTACGATGATTTTATACAAAATTGTAAGATTCAAGTTCCCAAAGATTTTAATTTTGCTTTTGATATTGTTGATAAAATTGCTGATGCCCAACCTAATAAGAAGGCGGTCGTATGGTGTAATTCCAAAGGAGAAGAAAGAGTACTTACTTTTAGTGATATTAAAAGAGAAAGTAATCGCACGGCAAATTTTTTTAAATCTCTTGGTATAAAAAAAAGCGATGCCGTGATGGTGATACTAAAAAGGCATTATGAATATTGGTACTGTGCGATTGCCCTTCATAAGCTAGGCGCGCTGATGGTTCCCGCAACGCATCTTTTAACTGCAAAGGATATAAAATATAGAGTAAAAACTGCTGGGATTAAAACCATTGTTGCAACTTCCGATAAAGGAATTACTGAGATTATTAATGAAGTAAAAAAAGATCTGCCTGAGTTAAAGAACATAATTTCTATGCGTGGTTATGTAAACGGCCTGGTTGAATGTTCAAAAGAAATTGAAAAATTTTCAGATGTTTTTGAAAGACCTACTGGAAGCGAAGCAACTAAAACTTATGATAAATTTTTGTTGTATTTTACGTCAGGAACAACCGGTATGCCTAAGATGGTTTATCATGATTTTTCATATCCGCTAGGACATATTATAACGGCGAGGTTTTGGCAAAATTTAGATGATGACAGCCTGCACCTTACCGTAGCTGACACGGGTTGGGCTAAAGCCTCCTGGGGAAAATTATACGGGCAGTGGATTTGTGGAGCTTGTGTTTTTGTCTATGACTACGAAAGATTCAACCATCATGATTTAATAGAAAAAATATCAAAATATGGAGTTACTTCTTTCTGTGCTCCACCTACTGTTTACAGACATATGATAAAGGAAGATTTTTCAAAATACGATTTATCTAAATTAAAATATGTCGAAACTGCTGGCGAACCATTAAATCCTGAAGTTTTTTATCAGTTTAAAAAAATGACAGGGCTTGATATAAAAGAAGGTTTTGGACAGACCGAAACAGTTGTTCTTGCAGCGACTTTCCCATGGATGAAGGTGAAACCTGGATCTATTGGTAAGCCGTCGGCAGGATGGGATCTTGACATCATTGACAAAGAAAATAAGTCTTGCAAACCGGGGAAGGAAGGGCATCTTATAGTAAAGACTAAAAATTATAAACCTGTAGGTTTGTTTTCAGGGTATTATAAAGACGATGCTATGACAAAAACTGTTTGGAGTAACGACATATACGATACAGGTGATGTAGCTTATAAGGATGAAGACGGTTATATATGGTTTATTGGTCGTTCCGATGACGTTATAAAAAGTTCAGGTTACAGAATAGGACCTTTTGAAGTGGAAAACGCTCTAATGGAACATTCGTGCGTGCTTGAATGTGCAATAACAGGAGTTCCTGACGATATGAGAGGCTCTATAGTAAAAGCCACTATAGTTCTTGCTGAAGGATATAATCCGAGTTCCGAGCTTGTGATAGAATTACAGAATCACGTTAAAAAGGTTACGGCTCCATATAAATATCCGAGAATCATAGAATTTGTCAAAGAACTTCCAAAAACAATAAGCGGTAAAATAAAGAGAAAAGAAATAAGAGAAAAAGGAAATAAATCTGGATTAGAATTTATATAAAAACTATATCAGGGGGATATGATTGATGAACATTAGAGAATATATTCTAGATTTGGCAAAGAAAGTAAAAGGCAAAATAATTTTACCTGAAAGTTTTGACACAAGGGTATTGAAGGCGGCCGAGATGCTCACAAAAAACGCAATAGCCTCTGCTGTTTTGCCTGCGGAGAACGTAGAAGAAGTTAAAAAAATTGCTTTTAGTGCTGGGATAGATTTAGATGGTATCGAAATAATCAAAATAGACAGAACTCTTCTTAATGGAAACCGGATTCAAGAATTTGTAAGCGCAAGAGCAAGAAAAGGCATGACCGAACAAGAGGCTTTGGACATTTTAAATAAACCTTTGTACTTTTCAATGATGTATTTAAAAAGCGGGAAATGCGACGCATGCGTAAGTGGCGCTGTTTACGATACGGCTGACGTTTTAAGAGCAAGCTTTTATGTTATCGGAACTGCTGAAGGAATAAAATTAGTTTCTTCGTATTTCCTTATGGTTCCTCCGGAAAATCATCCCATTGTAAAAGAGCCAGTTATATTTACTGATTGCGCCGTAAATCCTGACCCAAATGCTTTTGGGTTGAAAGACATTGTTGTGTCAACTGTCGAGAATTTTAAGAAACTTTTCCCAGGAAAACGGGCAAATGTTGCAATGCTTTCATTTTCAACAAAGGGCAGCGCAAGCAATAGAATTTTGTCAAAAGTAATAGAAGCAACAGAGCTTGTAAAGACTCATTTTGCAGGACATGATGACGTAAACATTGACGGAGAGCTTCAGTTTGACGCTTCTGTTATTCCTAGTGTAAGTAAAATAAAAACTCATGACTCTGTTGTCGCAGGTAACGCAAATATTTTGGTTTTTCCCGATTTAAATGCAGGAAATATTGGCTATAAAATTGCAGAAAGATTTGGCTGTTTTCAGGCATTGGGTCCTATAATTCAGGGGCTTGCTCTTCCTGTAAGCGATTTAAGCAGAGGATCGAGCGTGGAGGATATATATCTAATAGCTGCAATCATGCTTTTAAAGTAAGTTTCAGTTGTTGATATTAACTTAAAATATCTCTCTTTTCCCGTATGTAAAATATATGTTTTAAAGTTATAAATTTTTATAAATCTTTATAGAATCTTATCCTTTTTTGCTTGTAGCTTTTATTTTTTTCATATAACGTTTCCTTTGACACAGAACAACATCGCTTTCATAAATCTTTGTAGTTATTCGGGCAACAGCTAACTCCAATAAAGCCCCAAACGCACTTTATCCATTCTTTACAGTAGTGTCAACAGTGGGATAATAAGTTAAACTATTGTTGATACTAATGGTGCGACATGTCCGACGGTTAAAGTGTCTAGGACACCTGTTGTGATAGATTTCGATATATTCAAAACCTCTGTCCTTACTTGCTATCCTGTGTTGTTTCTCTTTAAAAACATCTGGTTCCTATTTTTAGTGTTTTTGAAAAAATTTTCCGTGCGTGTGTGGGATGGCACACTGAAGGCTCAAATGCAAATGAAATCATCAATTCTTCGTTAGACCTCTTAATAATTAACATATAAAAGCACAATGGAAAGTACTATGAAACAAAAAAAAAGAAAGCAGGCAGGTCAGATGGAATGGGTTTAGTATTAATGGGAGTAAAGCAAGGGACATTTGATAAAACAAAGGATAGTCGGGAGTAAGAAAAGATAGGGGGGAGTGGGTGAGCAAAGAGAAAATTGAGTATAGAGAATATTGTAGGAATGATGGAATACCATAGGCAATACCCGAACATATTATCGCAAGACAGTTACAATGTCAGTGAAAGTTGTGGATATAGACTAGGGTACGTAAGAATAAGTATTAATGAGTAGTGGGGGGGGATATGCAGATGGGAATAGGTATTGTTAAGGAAGGTGAGAGGCAGCAGTGATTATGCTAGGATTGATACAAAGACTTCAAAAACAGCAAAAGCAGCAAAGCAAGGAGAAAAAAAGACTACAATAACCGTTGGTAGTAGTTAAATTAAAGGCAAGCAAATAGTATGCACAGCGATTAATAGGGCAAGGAGCACGATTTTAGTTTATTTAAAAAGACGCGGATTTGTGGAAGAAAGACAAAAAGACAATACAATTTATGAGGACTTAGGCAAAATACATACAAACACACTAGTTCTCAAAAAAGAGATCAAAGAAACACTCAAAGCTGACAAAAGAAGATAAGGAGTTAAATAGGGAGATTTCATCAGATGATTATAGTGGAAAATATTAAAGTATTTGTTAAAAGGTTCAAAATAGTCTTAAAGATAGATAAGTAATAGCAAAAGATGCTTTGGACTGCGATTTAACTTGGGTTGCAGGTATCTGTAATTCTAAAATTTAATACTCAAAGTTGCACAAAAGGTCTAATATAAAATTTTAAAAACGTGCCAGAAATACAAAAAACAGAAATTATCACGGGTAAATAAAGAAAATTTTTAATTCCATAAACAATTACTAGAGACCAATGCCGCTGTGCAGGGAGTAGTTACTTTTTTTCATGATAGTTCACCTTATGATTGACACAAAATCTGTTTCCGAAACAACTTTTTGCCCCGCATCAGACAAGGCATAATCAATAAATGTTTTCACGATACCTTGTGGAGAACCATTTGTGTAAAGATACAACGGTCGCGAAATAGGATATTTTTTGTTCCTTACATTTTCAGGAGTAGGATAGATATATTCATTTTTTTCACTTTTAGCTATAGAAATGGCTTTCACTTTATTACTTACAAATCCCATGCTTACGTATCCTAAGGCATTAGGATTTTGACAAATTTCATCATATATTGCCCGCGAAGAAGACAACATAAGAGAATGTTCAGAAAATTCATTCTTAGAAATCTCATCGTTATTTCCTAACACATGCTCTTTAAAAAAGATATGTGTGCCGGAATTGCTTTCTCTTGAAAGAATTACTATCTTTCCATCCTCTCCACCTATCTCTTTCCAGTTTGTAATTTTTGCTGTAAAAATATCGCGCAACTGTCCCATTGTTAATTCATTAACAGGATTATTTTTATTAACAAGCACTGCTAGTCCATCAAGACCAACTTTAGATCCAACAAGATCTATGTTTTTACTTTTTGCCAAAAGCCTCTCTTTTTCTTCTATTTGGCGAGAAGATATCGCTATAGCGCATGTTCCGTTTATTAGAGACGCAAAGCCCGCACCGGATCCTCCGCCTGTAACACTTATGTTACAGGTTGGATACTTCTCCGCAAAGTCTTCCGCCCAAACTTGAATAAGATTTACAATCGTCTCCGAGCCTTTTACTTGTATAGATTCACCAGCGCTTTGAGTACTCGAGCAAGTGTGAAAAACCACAGCTAGCGCCCCACAAAATATAAACAATAACACTATAAGTATTTTTTTCATTATTCCCACTCAATAGTCGCAGGTGGTTTATTTGAAATATCATAAACCACTCTATTAACGCCCTTAACTTCATTGATAATGCGGGAAGATATTTTACCAAGCAACTCGTAAGGAAGCTTTACCCAATCTGCAGTCATTGCATCTTCGGAATTCACAGCTCTTATTGCGATTACATATTCATAGGTTCTTGCATCACCCATGACGCCTACAGTTTTGACAGGCAGTATTACAGCAAAAGACTGCCATATTTTCTCATATAAACCAGCTTTTCTTATTTCTTCTGTCACTATATTATCAGCTTTTTTTAAAATATCTAATTTCTCTTTTGTTATCTCTCCTAGTGTTCTTACAGCAAGTCCGGGACCCGGAAAAGGCTGTCTGTCTATGATTTCTGCAGGAATTTTTAGCTCTCTTCCTAAAGATCTAACTTCATCTTTAAACAAAAACTTTAAAGGTTCAACTAATTTCATCTTCATTTTTTTCGGAAGTCCGCCAACGTTATGATGGCTCTTGATAGGCACTTTCGAACCTTTTATTGAAACACTCTCTATGATATCTGGATATATGGTGCCCTGCAGCAGAAAATCTAATCCTTTTAATTTTTTCGATTCCTTATCAAAAACCTCTATAAAGGTGTGTCCTATGATTTTCCTTTTCTGTTCTGGATCCATTACACCTTTAAGCTTTGACAAAAATACTTTTTTTGCGTCAACCATAATAAAATTTTTACCAAAAATTTTACCAAACACTTTACAAGCTCTTTCTGTTTCGCCAAGTTTTTGCAAACCATGATCAACATAAACGCATACCAGCTGCTTACCTATTGCCTTATGAAGCATTATAGCCGCAACGGAAGAATCAACACCACCCGAAAGCGCGCATAAAACTTTACTTTTTCCGACTTGTTCCTGAATTCTTTTAACCTCATCCACTATATAAGACTTCATTGTCCAATCACGCTTTGAACCACAGATTTCAAATATAAAATTTTGGATAATTTTTATACCATTAACAGAATGTTTTACTTCCGGATGAAATTGAACGCCGTATACATTCTTTGCCGCATTTTCTATAGCTGCATAAGGCGAGTTGTCCGATTTTGCGATAATCTTAAAGCCTCTTGGCATTTTTGCAAGCTTATCGCCGTGACTCATCCAAAGAGTTTCTTTTGAATTAATGCCGGCAAACAAAGAACAGCCGCGCTCTACGCTAACGTTTGCAAGACCAAACTCCCTGTTTCTTGACGGAGCAACTTTTCCACCCATATGTTTTGCTATAAGCTGCATGCCATAACATATACCCAAAATAGGAACGCCAAGTCCCCATATTTTAAGATCAGGCCAAGGAGCTTTTTTTGAGTAAACGCTGTCATAACCACCTGAAAGAATTATACCTTTCAAATTTTGCAAACCAGCTAAAGAACATATGGACTTATTGCCGGGATATATTTCGCAATATACATTCTCCTCCCTTATACGTCTTGCAATCAACTGAGTATACTGCGAACCAAAATCTAATATTAAAATCATTTTGTTTCCTTTGTTGTTATCTTTTTATGATGCTAATTTTACAGATATTCAACCCTTTTCTTACCCCTTTTTCTTCCTTTACAAAACACTCGACACTTTCTAAAAAACCACTCTATTTTCCCATTTTCTTCTTTCTTCTGTTTTTTAACCTCACTTAAGAATCACTTACAAGGCCTACCATTACCTGTTTGTTTATATAATAGACCTCTTGCACAACTAGGTATTAAATTTTAGAATTACAAATACCTGCAACCCAAGTTAAATCGCAGTCCAAAGCGTTTTCTGTAATTACTACATCTATCTTTGAGACTATTTTGAACCTTTTAA
>BNVV01000040.1 GCA_025998355.1 Endomicrobiia bacterium | reverse complement strand
GTGTAAAGGTTCAGTGATAGATGCTGCAGAGAAATCGTGATAGAAAGACCTAAAAAACAGCAAATGTGCTACAATAAAGACGTTGGTAGTAGTGGAGATGAAAGGAAAGTAAATAGTATGAGCGGCGATAGAAAAGGACAAGAAGCATGGGTGATTATTTGAAGAGCCGATTTATAAGAGAGACGATAAGATAGATGGCAGATACAGGATTTACAGAGCTTAAACAAAATACATATAAACAACCTAGCTCCAAAGAGATCAAATAAACACCCGCTGGCAAAACATGGCAGATACAGATTTAGGAGGACTTAGGCAGAATACATACAAACACACTAGTTCTCAAAAAAGAGATCAAATAAACACTCAAGGCTAACAAAAGAAGATAAGGAGTTAAATAGGGAGATTTCATCAAAAGTATTATAGTGGAAAATGTCATAGTATTTGTTAAAAGGTTCAAAATAGTCTCAAAGATAGATGTAGTAATTACAGAAAACGCTTTGGACTGCGATTTAACTTGGGTTGCAGGTATTTGTAATTCTAAAATTTAATACCTAGTTGTGCAAGAGGTCTAATGTAATTTAAGGGAGTATGAATGTTTTTAATAGCCCCAGGATGTTCTTTACTTTATAGAAATTTGATTGCGCATGGGTTATCTTGTGTAAGCTCAAATAAAAAAGAATTTAGCATTATTCTTGATTTTTCAATTCCAGGTACAGAAGCTTTTTGGTCTATATATAAAACTGGAACGAAGTACATCGAAGATATACTTCCGGTTTTATCAAGTATTAATCCTAAAATGTTAAAAAGTTATTTATCTCCCGATGGGAGAAGTATGATTCTTGGGTTGAAAAATAAAAAACTAAGGGACACAAGCATTGAAAGCATCTTATACCTTATAAATGTTTTGGAAAGTGAATTTAAATATGTTTTTGTTGTTGCGCCTGACGAAGTCCGCGATGCATTGGGCCTTGTTAAGGAATCAAGATGCGTGCTTCTTGCCTATATGTCTGATACTGTGTCTGCCAAAAATGCAATTCTTATTTCGGAAGAGTATAAATCTATAAGTTCCTATATAAATTTTATAACTCTAAAGCTTAATATCGGATATAATTTTTATTCTGATAAATTACTAAATAATTTTGAAGTTTTTAAAGATAATATAAATGTAGATTTTGATTGCAATCTACAGGAACATATTCTCTCTCCGGAATTTTCCTACAGAAATAAATCAAATCCTTATGTTTTAGTTTTGGAAAATATAATTGATGATTATAGCTTGAAGAAAAAGACATCAAAAGTATTCTCGTATGATTATTATCAGAATGAAGATGTTTATAAAGAATTAAGAGACGAAATGCAAAAGATGCTTGTGGAGGAAATGAAAGATTATGCCGATGAAACAGATGTTGAGAAGTTAAAACAAACTGCAAAAAATAAAACAGGTGAAATAATAAAAAAACGCGAACTTATTGTACCTGAAAACATTTTGGACAGACTTTACAAAGAACTTTGCGACGATGTCGCGGGGCTTGGCGTTTTAGAAGACTTTTTAAAAGATCCATCAATTACGGAGATAATGATCAACGGATATAAAAACATATTTGTTGAAAAGGGCGGCAAAATATCGAAAACAAATATAACCTTCCCTGATGGAAAAAGATTAAGAACAGTTATAGACAGAATAGTTTCAAAAGTTGGCAGACATGTTGATGAATCGTCGCCAATTGTCGATGCAAGGCTTCAGGACGGTTCACGCGTTAATGCGGTTATAAGTCCTGTGTCATTAGGCGGAGACATTCTTACAATAAGAAAATTTTTAAAGAATAAATTAACACCTGATTCTTTAATTTCTTCAGGAAGTATAAGTAAAGAAATGATTGAGTTTTTAAAAACAGCCGTTATTTTAAAAAGAAATATCATTGTTTCAGGAGGCACTGGTACAGGGAAAACAACTCTTTTAAATACTATATCATCATTTATCCCTATAGGGGAAAGATTGATTACTATTGAAGACTCCGCAGAACTCCAACTGCAGCAGGACCATGTTATAAGACTTGAAAGCAGGCCTAAGTCAACAGAAGGAACAGGAGAAATAAGCATAAGAAGACTTGTTGTAAATGCTTTAAGAATGCGTCCGGACAGAATAATTGTAGGCGAATGTCGTTCAGGTGAGGCTCTTGATATGGTTCAGGCAATGTCCACCGGACATGAAGGAAGCCTTACAACCTTACATGCGAATTCTCCTTATGACGCAGTTTCTAGACTTGTAACTATGGTATTAATGTCCGGAATGGATTTGCCCGAGCGTTCTATTATATCTCAAATTGCATCCGCCATTAATATTATAGTTCAGCTTACGCGTTACTCGGACGGTTCAAGAAAAATATCTTCAATTTCTGTGATAAATAAAACAAAAGACGATAGAATATACGAAATCAAGCCAGTTTTTCAATTTAATCCAAAATGTTTTGAAGACGGTACTCAAAAAGGAGATTTTGTTTTTACGGGATATATACCTGAATTTATTAACACATCTTCTCAAATGGGAGTAAATATAGATATGGGGATTTTTAAATGAAAAAAATAATGTTAGTTATTTCCTTGTCTGCGTTTGTATTTTGTTTTGTACGTTTGATTTTTTTACAAATCAAAACAAAGACAAAGCATAAAAATAAAAAAAAGTTTAATTTTAAAAATTTGCTTATAAAGTTTAATTTTAAAAATTTGCCTATTAAGAGAAAGAAACTCTTAGTTTTATTATTGGCATTTCTTTTATTGGCTATTTTACTTAAGAATATTGTCTTCCCGTTAATATTGTGTATTTTATTTCTTTATTTGGATTGGTATGTAAAAGATAAGGATAAACGTAAACGTACAAATTTAATTGACAAGCAAGTTGTTGAAGCGTTAACTATTATAAAAAATTCATTGCAAGCTGGACAGTCTCTTCAAAATGCTTTGTTAACGGCTAAAAACGAATTAAACGAACCTATAAAATTTGAATTTAAACAAATGTCAGACGGTTTGGCTTTAGGGATAAGTTTGGATAAAGCTCTTGAAGAATTATCCAAAAAGACAGAAAGCAAAGAATTTAAGCTTATGCTTGATACTATAAGAATATCAAAAGATACCGGAGCAAGCGTAAAAGATATATTTGATAAAATAATCGATTCAACAAGCCGGAGAATTGATGTACGGTCAAAGATAAACGCCCTGACAGCGCAGGGTAAAATGTCTGGCAATATTGTAAGCGTTATGCCTTTTATTGTTGTGTTTTTGATGTATATAATTGAGCCTGATATGATAAGACCTTTGTTTGTAACATTACCAGGTAGTATTTTGCTGCTTATTGTGGTTGCGATGGTGCTTACAGGTTCGTTTGTAATAAGAAAAATGACGGAGATTGATTTTTAATGCTTATACTATTTTGTATATTTTTATCATTATCTATTTTTTTTACGGGTTATTATATGTTTGTAAGTATTATGCGAATTGAAATCGCCGGGAAGGTCTATAACGCTGTCGAAAAAAGAAAAGGTAAAAGATTTATATCAAATTTTATAATGGACAATTTCGAAAAAGTAAGCAAGATTTTCGTTCGTTTAAAATATAAAAAATTTATAGAATATATTAGACCTCTTGCATAACTAAGTATTAAATTCAGAATTACAAATACCTGCAATCAAGTTAAATCGCAGTCCAAAGCGTCTTTTGCTATTACTTATCTATCTTTTTAGACTATTTTGAACCTTTTTACCCCCCCCTCCACCTATCTTTTCTTACTCCTGACTATCCTTACTGTTTTGTCAAACGTCCCTTTCTTTACTCCCATTAATCGCCTAAACCCATTCCATCTGTTTCCGCACGCTTTCTTTTTCTGTTTCATAGTACTTCTATTGTACTTTTATATATTAGTTGTGCAAGAGGTCTATTGAAAAAATAATGGTAATTTTAAAATCTCTAGGAGGTAAATACTCAAAAATTGATCCTTATCAATTTTTTGTTTTACAATTGTTTGTAATGTTTTTAGGTATGTTGATATGTATACTTATAAGCAAGAATGTGGTTGTTGTAATTGTATCTAGCGTAGTTTTCTTTTTTCTTCCTTTTTTAAAAATTAAAGAAGAATTTAAAAAAAGGAAAGAATCTATAGAAAGACAGCTTCCAGATACGGCAGAGTTACTTTCTATCATGCTTGACGCTGGTCTTGATTTTTACAGCGCATCTCGCAAAGTTGTACAAATAATGGACGGACCTCTATTAGATGATTTAAAAGATGCATTGTCAAAAATTTCTTTAGGATGCGATAAACGCTTTGCTTTTACCGAGATGGCGCAAAAAGCCTCTGTTAATCAACTTAATTTCTTTGTAAAAACTATAAATATGTCGCTTGAGTCGGGTATTGGAATGTCTGATACTTTAAAACGTTTATCTATTTCATTGAGAAACAGCAGATTTGCACTAGCAGAGAAAAAAGCGCAGGAAACACCTGTAAGAATGCTCATACCGTTGGTGTTGTTAATATTTCCGACTATTTTTATAGTTATATTTGGGCCTATTGCTATTAATTTTATATCCGCGGGATTTTAACTAGCGTGTATCAACATAAAATTCAAGTAAAGTAGAGGCTGGGATAAAGGGATGTTATAATAAGCCTCTCTTGTCTAGCGAAGCACGCTCGGACAAACGCATGAAGGCTTTTTAATTGCTGCGGGCAATGCCCAGTTTTAGTCTATGGAATGCGCTTTAAATCTAAAATCAATTGCCCCAAGAAACTTTTTTCATACGCTTGTCCTTTGCTTAAACCCACAACAATTTCCCAGATGCTGTAGCAGTACTGTAGTTATTAGAACGCATTAAGAAGTCTTTGATAGCTTGTCATTGACCAAAATTCATCTGCAACTAAATCCTCAGCAGCATCGACTTTTTCTCTCAAACTTTCCAAAATCTCTACACCTTTAGATGCAAATTTCTCAGCTACTGTATTAACATCACCGTGATCCTCCTCAAGAAATTTTTCTAAAGCAGAGCTATACTCTCTTATATCCTCATAAAGTTTAACTAAAGTATCAATATCTTTTACAAATACTTCTGATTTTGTGTTGAGTTTGCTCAAGTTTTTACCTGTTTTTGCCAATATGTTTATCTGTTTAAGAACTGCCGGCAAAACCAAAGTATCTACAACTTTTACAGCATATTTGTACTCAATTTCCTTTATTTTTACATAATTTTCAAGTTTTATTTCAATTTTTGACCTTAACTCTCTCTCGGTTAACACGTGATAATCTGAAAAAGCCTTTATTACGTCTTTATCAAGAAAAAGCTTTAACGCTTCTGGAGTATTCTTTGCATTAGGCAAACCTCTTTTTTTTGCTTCCACATGCCAATCCTGCGAATACCCATTCTTTTCAAATCTTATATCTTTTGTTTCTGCAATTATTTCTTTTACTACTTCCAAAGCTTTTTTCTTTACATCGCTGTCATCTTTCTTTGCTTCAATTCTCTTATATATTTCATCAAATCCGTAAGCCGCGATAAGATTCAACGTGGTTCCAACCTCGGAAGGATTTGCCGAAGACCCAAGCGCTCTAAATTCAAACTTATTACCTGTAAAAGCAACCGGCGAAGTTCTGTTTCTATCGGAATAATCTTTGTTGACTTTGGGCAGATTTTGAACACCTAATGTTATTTCATTTACTTCTTTTTCATTAATTGCGCTTGCCTTTTCTATTGAATTCAATAAATCGTTTACATATTCTCCTAAATAAACAGACATAATTGCAGGAGGAGCTTCATTTGCGCCAAGCCTGTGATCATTGCCGGCGTCTGCAACACTCGCTCTTAAAATCCCACCGAATTTTTTTACACCAAACAAAACTGCGCTTATAGTCAAAAGGAATGATATATTTTTAAGAGGAGATTTTGAAGGTTCGAAATAATTTGTTCCGGTATTGTCGCTAATAGACCAATTGAAATGTTTCCCTGAGCCGTTTACACCTGCAAATGGCTTTTCGTGAAGAATAGCAACCATATTGTGATTATCTGCAACTCTCTTCAAGATTTCCATTGTCTGCAAGTTGTTGTCTATTGCCAAGTTTGCCTCCTGATGAAGAGGCGCAAGCTCAAACTGATTAGGAGCAACTTCATTGTGTCTTGTCTTTACAGGAATGCCTTTGCGGTAAAGTTCGTGATCAACATCTTCCATAAATTCCAAAATATTTTTTCTAATATTTCCAAAATAATGATCTTCCATCTGCTGACCTTTTGCAGGCTTATTTCCAAACAAAGTTCTTCCAGTAACTGTTATGTCGGGTCTTGATTTTACCAATTCTTTCGGAAGAAGGAAGTATTCCTGTTCAATACCAGCAAAAACCTTTATTTGTCTTGCATTTTTATTACCTAAAAGTTTCTGAAGACTTATTACTTTTTCATTTAGGGCTGTAAGAGATCTAAGCAAAGGGGTTTTTAAATCTAGCACTTCGCCTGTCCACGAAAGAAAAACTGAAGGTATTACTAAAGCTTTTGTTTTGCCCGCTTCAAGAAGAAACACAGGAGACGTAGGATCCCAGGCAGTGTATCCTCTTGCTTCAAAAGTTGATCTTATTCCACCCGACGGAAAAGAAGACGCGTCAGGTTCAGATTGCACAAGCTGTGAAGCTGAAAATCTTTCTATTATTTCACCGCCTTCTCCATAATCTATAAAGGAATCATGTTTTTGCGCAGTGCCGCCTCTTTGAGGCTGAAACCAATGCGTAAAGTGTGTCGCGCCGTTTTCAAGAGCCCATTCCTTCATTGCGTGAGCGACTTCGCTTGCTATTGTCTGGTCCAGAGGTTCCAAATTGTCAATAGCCGCCACTAATTTCTTGTAAATGTTTTTGCTTAATTTCTGTTCCATCACCTTCTTTGTAAATACTAATTCACCATAATAATCGTGGATTGATTGCATACTTTCCTCTCCTTTATTTACGCGAATTTGCGGTATTAAGCTCAAAAAAACATTTATACCTTATCACATCACGCTGATTCAATCATTTTTATTATGAGATGTCAAATTAGGCAAAAATATGCAAAAAACAGCTGATATATGTTCTGGTTTTGTCATTTTCTTATGTTTTTTTAATCAAAAATAACAAAAAGCCCTAAATATTTTTGAATTTATTTCGCTTATGTTCATTAGACTCCTTGCAAAACTACATACAAATTTCATAACTACAAATACCAGCTATCAAATGAATCTCCACACAGCAAGACGCGCGGTATCAGCAGAGGAAATTGAAGAGCTGTAATTATTCTTGCTCAAACTCTATGTTCGCAAGCGTTACCAAATTTCTTTTGTTATTTGTAGGCTATTACAACGCTTTAAATTCCCAAATATAGCTTTTCTTATGCTTATGGGCGTTACAAAATGATAGTGTATCTTATATGCACTATGCTGTCCACCTTTTAAGCGTTTCCATAGCCTAATTCTACTACTTTACTTTAAGCGGTTTGTGAGCTTGCTTGCGGGGTATGGTTTAACAATCAAAGATAACAATAACCACTGACAACAACGCAGTGACACGAGTAAACGTTAAAAACAAAGGCTTCTGCTTTGCCACTGAATTAGCAGTACTCAGAGATTATGATTATGGTTATTTAGGCGTAGGCGCTAAGTTTGCATATTGGTCAAGGTTTAGCGCTAGCGCAGGATTTGGATTTTATGACTTTAACCGTCCTTGCTTTAAGCCTTATGTTTCGGTGGATTACAATATTCCATATTTTAAAAATACGAGCGTAGGCGTGAATTATAATTTTAATAATGTTGGTATAAAACTTAGCGTTTCATTTTAAAAGAGTTTAAAGCTTTTTTAGCTTTTAGAGCTGTAAGCGCAAGCAAACATAGTTCACGAGCAAAGCGACTGGTGAGGGTTTTTACGTAAAACCAATGTGCTTTGCGCATGAACGCTTTTTAAACGACCAAAAAGCTTTAGATTAATAGGAGGAGGGCAGTCTGAGGAAAGACATTTTGAAGTTCTCGTTGTACCGTAAAGATTACGCAAAAGATTACACAAGAGGGTTGATGTATTTAAATGACTCTACGACACTATTTTGTTCAAGCTTAGAGAGAGCAAAGGACTCAAACATGTTGATAGAATCTACGTTATACAAGACTATACTTACAGAGTCTAAACGTTTTAGCAGGTTGCTACCACTTCTCTTAAGTGTCTCAAATCATGAAGGAATACGTATACATGCGGGTAATACATACGTTGACTCTGCTGGATGTATTTCAGTTGGCGATCTTGTAAGTAATGGCGTTATTGAACACTCAAGGGTAACCGAAAGAAAGATAGTTGAGTTAATGAAAAATACTAATAAATGCACTATTGATATTTTATTTTAAACTTACATAAGACCTAAATGAATCTCCGCACAAAGCTTGTGCATTTTCATTGCACCACTACTAACTTAAAACCCTCCCCCTAGTTTTCTCATCCCTCTCTACGCATATTTTTAATAAATATCACAACTAGCCTGTATATTTGTCACTGTTCAAGCTCGAACTTTATCTACTTGAACTGCTCGTTTAAGTTTTCGTCTTCTGTCCGCTTCTTCTTTAGCTTTGTCGGCTAAGATTTGGGCTATTTTGGCGACGGTGGCGGTGATGGCAGCGTGGGCGTCGTCGGTGTTGGCGGGTGAGTTTTTTGATGAGCCCGTAGAGATGGTCAATTTTTTCTTGTAGTTTACTTTCTTCTTCTTTGTCTTCACCTTTCTTTTCTTTTTCTTTGACTTCGTCTTTTTTCTGCTGTCTGTGCTTTGAGCTTTTAACGTTGTTGTTGATTGATGTAGTCGAGGCGCTTTTCGGGGGGAAGGTTGAAGAGCTCGTCGATGCGGCAGAAGAGAGTGATGGCGGAGCTGCCGAGGCCTTTGAAGAAGTCTATGAAGCGGCGGCGGGTTTCGCCGGAGTAGTCTAAGTCAAAGAGGACGTGGGTGAGGTGGAGGAAGAGGATGCGGAGGTTAGGGTAGAAGTGGCTGTGGAGGTGGAGGCCAAAGAGGACTTTGATGAGGTCGATGCGATCGGCAGTGTGGTCGAGGCTAAAGATGGCGTCGATGAGATAGCAGCGGTCGGCGGAGTCGGCGAAGGCGTTGAGGATGTTGATGAGATCGAGGCAGGCGATGGGGTTGTTGAGGCTAGAGAGGGCACTAATGAGGTAGTTGCGGTCGTCGGGGTTGTTGAAGCCGTTGAGGAGGCCGAAGAGGCGGTGGAGGAGGTGGAAGTCGTTGTCGTTGTGGAGGATGTTGAAGTAGGAGCATTTGAGGACGCGGATAAAGTCGAGGCTGACGTCGTGGTTGTTGAGGTTAAAGAGGAAGTCGATGAGGGTGCGACGGTTGTCGAGGTTGTATAATTTATTGAGGACGGCGATGAGGTCATGGCAGGCGTCGGTGTCGGATTTGAGATCGTGGAGGACTTCGAGGAGATTACTGCAGACGGTGAGGTTGTGGATGGGGAGGCTTTTGATGAGGTCATGGCGGGCGTTGGTGCTGAGGTCGAGGGTGTTGAGGATTCTGATGAGGTAAGAGCGGGCGAGAGTGAAGGATTTGCCGAAGTTATTGAGGATAGTAATGAGGCAGTGACAATCGGGGTCGAGGCGGCTGAAGTTGTTGAGAATGTTGATGAGCATAATGCGGTCATCGTGGTTGGCGAGGTCGTTGAGAATGTTAATGAGGAGAAGGTAGCCGTCATGGTCGGCGAAGTCGTTAATGAAGATGAAATTAACAATTTTGTTTTTATCATGATGTTCCTTTTGTGTATTAGTTTTTCTTAATGTAGCATGACTTATAGCGCCGTAAGTTCAACAAGCAACGCTAGAGCGATGTTTTATAACTTCTCCACGGATATGTCAAGTTTTGGCATCGTATCTCTAAAATGACACGAAAAAAATGAATCTCCGTGCAAAGCTTGCTTTGCGGGGCGATAGTTTAACAATCAAAAATCAAAAAAAAGCTTTTATGCGTTTGTCATGTAAGGAACAGAGTTGCACAGAGTAAATACAACGTAAATACAACGCAGGGTAACATAGATTTGTGATCAAACCCGAAATGACCGCAACTGTTGCCTAATTCATACATCCCTTTCTAAATTCCAAACTTTCTTTGTCTTTTTTTGGCGTATCTACAATAATATTGTCTTCCTCCTTAAATTCTCCAGAAATAAGTTTTGAAGAAAGGGGGTTTAATAAGTATGTTTGCATAGCTCTTTTTAAGGGTCTTGCTCCAAAAGCGGGATCGTATCCCTTTGAAGATATAAAATCTCTTGCTTTATTTGTAAGTTCCACATGTATTTTCCTTTCCGTAAGGCGACCTTCAAAAGCTTTAATCTGTATATCGATAATCTTATTTAATTCTTTTTCGCTTAAGTTTTGGAATATTATTATTTCGTCTATTCTATTCAAAAACTCCGGTTTAAAATAATTATGCAGTTCCTTTGTAACTTTAGTTTTCATATCGTCATAATTATCACTGCCTTGGATATATTGCGAACCTATGTTTGATGTCATTATGATAACAGTATTTTTAAAATCTACCGTTCTCCCGTGTCCATCTGTAAGCCTGCCGTCATCAAGCAGCTGAAGCATAACATTAAACACTTCAGGATTTGCTTTTTCAACCTCGTCAAATAAAACCACGCAATAAGGTCTTCTTCTTACAGCTTCGGTTAATTGTCCACCATCTTCAAACCCTACATATCCCGGAGGAGCTCCAATAAGACGCGACATACTGTACTTTTCCATATACTCAGACATATCTATTCTTACTATATTTTTTTCATCGTCAAACAAAAGCTCCGCAAGCGCTTTCGCTAGTTCAGTCTTGCCAACACCCGTAGGACCTAAAAATAAAAATGAACCTATAGGCCTATTGGGATCTGAAAGTCCTGAACGGGAACGGCGAACAGCATTTGCTATAGCGGTTATAGCTTCACCTTGACCAATAACCCTTTCGTGCAATTTATCTTCCATCTTCAGAAGTTTTTGCATTTCCCCTTCCAACATACGCGTAACAGGTATTCTTGTCCATTTGCTTACAACTTCGGCAACATCTTCTTCGTCAACCTCTTCTTTCAACATCTTTTTTTCTTTTTGAAGTTCAAGAAGTTTTTTATTTGCTTCTTCAAGTTGTTTTTGCATTTGCGGAATCTTTCCA
>BNVV01000039.1 GCA_025998355.1 Endomicrobiia bacterium | reverse complement strand
TTAATTATGCATATACGGGAAGAAAGGATAATAAAGCAAATTTTAGAACTCTTTGGATAGTTCGCTTAAATGCTGCTGTAAGAGAAAGAGATATTTCGTATAACAAATTTATTGCTGGTCTCAAAAAAGCCAATATTGCAATAGACAGAAAAATGCTTGCAGAAATTGCCGTAAACGACAATGTAACGTTTGGACAGTTAGTTGAAGTTGCAAAAGTAGCGTAATTAAAAATAAATGAAATAAGAACTTTTGGCGTTTTTTTTGTTTGATAAAAATACAGGGAAATTTGACATATCATATTTTTTTCTGTAGAATCCACGGAACATGGTAGTGACAGTGTTACGCCGAACGCATGTATGAAGGGTGCATGTTTTGTCAATTGTTGTCGCAGTGGTTGCCTCTGTGCCTGCTGCCGCTCAATTAACGAAGAGCGCTGCTCTTGTGACTGATGTTGGGTGTAATTGTTTTAGCTAAGCAGACTCGTTGAAAACTTTGTCTATTTTGGCGGGCGGATATTAACTCCCTACAGTAAAATACTTTTCATGCGTCTCTCGTGGCGCGTGGCCAACTATAATGCGGTGTTTATGTGTGTGGAGGAATTAAATGCTAAAAGAAGGAGAATTAAGAATTCCGTCGGGATGCGCAATAAGTGGTATTATAAATAAGAAAGGCGTAAGATTTAGCGGTGAAGAGATTATCAATTCTATTGCTTTAATGCATGATCGTTCAAATGGGCTTGGAGGCGGTTTTGCGGCTTACGGTATTTACCCACAGTATAAAGATTTTTATGCGCTTCACATATTTTATGACAATTTAAGCGTTAAAACACAAACTGAGGATTTTATTGCAAAACATTTCGATATCGAAAGTGCCGGAAATATTCCAACACGACCTGTTCCTGGCGTTACAAACAAACCTTTAATATGGCGTTATTTTGTCCATCCTAGAACCTACGTGGTAAAAGAAGATTTTGTAGACGAAGCTGAGTTCACATCAAGATGCGTAATAAAAATAAATACAGAGTACGAAGGCGCCTATATCTTTTCCAGCGGGAAAAATATGGGAGCATTTAAAGGTGTAGGATATCCTGAAGATATCGGCAAGTTTTTTATGCTTGACACATACGAAGCTCATATGTGGACGGCCCATGGAAGGTTTCCTACAAATACGCCCGGATGGTGGGGTGGAGCTCATCCTTTCACAATGCTTAACTGGTCTGTAGTGCATAACGGCGAAATATCTTCTTACGATGCCAATAGAAGATTTGTGGAAATGTACGGGTACAAGTGCACTCTTCAGACCGATACCGAAGTAATAACATATCTTTTTGACATGCTTGTAAGAAAGCACAATATCCCTATGGAAAAAGTAATAAAAATAGTTGCCGCTCCTTTTTGGGATGATATAGAAAAAGAAAGTAAAGAACTGCAACACGAATTAAAAAGCACGAGGTCGGTTTATGCAAGTGCATTGGTTAACGGTCCGTTCTCGATAATTTTAGGATATGAAAAGGGAATGATAGCGCTAAACGATAGAATTAAGCTTCGTTCTTTAATCGCTGCTGAAAAAGGCGACAGAACTTACGTTGCAAGCGAAGAAAGCGCAATAAGAATAATATGTGATAATCCGGATAGAGTGTGGTCTCCAAAGGGCGGAGAGCCGGTTATTGCTTTACTTGAAGGGGAACAAGAATGAGCTTAAACCTTAGTACTCCTGCGTTTGAAATAATAAGAAATGAAGGAAAATGTATTTTGTGTCAGGTATGTGTAAAGCAGTGCGCTAATAACGTGCATTCATACGATGCAGAAGATGAGACCATAAGTTCTGATGATGGTAAATGCGTCAACTGCCATAGATGCGTTTCTTTATGTCCTACAAGGGCTTTAATAATAAAAAAATATCCTCTTGAGTTTAGAGAAAATACAAACTGGACAGGGGCTGCGATCAAAGAAATTTATAAGCAGGCTCAAACGGGCGGAATTTTGCTTTCCAGCATGGGAAATCCAAAACCTTTTCCTATTTATTGGGATAAAATGCTGATTAACGCAAGCCAGGTTACCAATCCATCGATAGATCCTTTACGCGAGCCCATGGAAACAAAGGTTATGATAGGAAGAAAACCTGACAAACTTGAATTTGATGCTAAGGGCGCACTTGTGACAAGAATGCCTCCTCAGATTGAACTCAGTGTTCCTATAATGTTTTCTGCAATGAGTTATGGTTCAATATCAAGAAATGCTCACGAGTCTCTTGCAAGAGCTGCCACAGAGCTTGGGATTTGTTATAACACAGGGGAAGGCGGTCTAAATAAAGATTTTTATAAGTATGGTAGAAATACAATCGTTCAAGTTGCTTCAGGACGCTTTGGTGTTCATAAGGAGTATCTAAATGTAGGGGCTGCTATTGAAATTAAAATAGGGCAGGGCGCCAAACCGGGTATTGGAGGACATTTACCTGGCAGAAAGGTCGGCGCAGATGTTTCTGCCACAAGAATGATTCCTATAGGTTCAGATGCGATTTCTCCAGCTCCTCATCACGATATTTATTCGATAGAAGATTTAAGACAGCTTATATTTTCGTTAAAAGAAGTTACAGACTATAAAAAGCCTGTTCTTGTAAAAATTGCCGCTGTTCATAATACGGCTGCCATAGCCTCTGGTATAGTAAGGGCTGGTGCCGACGCTATTGTTGTTGACGGTTTTCGCGGTGGGACAGGAGCGGCGCCTACAAGAGTGAGAGATAATGTAGGGATTCCCATAGAACTCGCATTAGCTGCCATAGATCAAAGATTGAGAGAGGAAGGAATAAGAAATCAAGTTTCTCTTATCATCGCTGGAAGTATTCGAAACAGCGCTGATATAGTTAAAGCTGTTGCATTAGGTGCAGATGCTGTTTATATAGGTTCTGCCGCCGTTATAGCTATGGGTTGCCATATGTGTCATTCATGTTCAACAGGAAAATGCAATTGGGGCATAGCAACTCAAGAACCTGAACTTGTAAAAAGATTAAATCCGGATATTATGCACAGAAGGCTTGTAAATTTAATATCCGCGTGGAGCCACGAAATTAAGGAAATGCTTGGCGGGATGGGAATCAATGCCATCGACAGCTTGAGAGGGAACAGGCTCATGCTTAGAGGAGTTGATTTGAACGAAAAAGAATTAGAGATACTTGGCATAAAATATGCAGGCGAATAGATGTGTTGTCGTTTTTGTCTGCCATCTTCAAACTTTGTGATTTTAGCGATTACCGATATCGCGAAAGTTGGACTTATGTTGCTACCTTTAAAAATAAAATGGATTCTCGAGATTTTTGGGAATGATGTACACGAGAGGAAGATATGAAAAAAATTTATGCGTTCGAGAGCAAATGTTTGGGGTGTGGGCTGTGCGAGGTTTACTGCAGAACATCTCACTCAAAATCCAAGGATGTGATAAAAGCCCACAAACAGGAAGATATGACTTCTGCGATAGTTATTGAAGAGATTCTGCAGCAAGGAACCGTTTCGTATTTTGCGTTGCAGTGCCGTCACTGCAAGAGTCCAAAGTGTGTAAAAGCTTGCATATCCGGAGCAATGTATAAAGATGAAAAAGGACTAGTGCGTAATGATAAAGAAAAATGTGTAAGCTGTCTGTCGTGTGTTTTGGTTTGCTCTTTTGGCGCAATCAAAAAGAGTAACGATGGAAAAGCCATTTCAAAATGTGATTTGTGTATCGATTATGGCGCATCTCTTTGTGTTGAAAACTGTCCTAACGATGCAATAAAGCTTCTTGATGAAGGTGATGCGGAGGCATTGAAATGAGATATTTAATAATAGGCAACAGCGCAGCAGGAATAAGTGCTGCAGATATCATAAGAACAAATGATACGAAGGGCAGTGTAACGATAATTTCAGATGAGGAATTTGACGCCTATGGAAGACCGTTAATTTCTTACTATTTAAGCGGTAAAGTAGAGCCAGAGAATATGCGTTATCGAAGCGTCGATTTTTATAAATCTAGAAACATAGAAGTGCTATTAAATACTGAAGCCAAAAAAATAGATACAGAAAAAAAAGAGGTTCTTGTAAACGGAGACAAAAAACTAGGATACGATAAGCTTCTTATAGCTACCGGTAGTAGTCCATTTATTCCACAAATTAAAAATTTAGACTTTAATAAACAAAAAAATGTTTTTACGTTTTTAACGTATAGAGAAAGCATAAGGCTTAAAGAGAAAATAACAAAAAAATCGAGAGTGGTTGTTGCAGGAGCAGGGCTTATAGGCCTAAAGGCAGCCGAAGGTTTGTCAAAGCAGGTTGAAAGCATAACGGTCATAGATTTGGCAGATAGGGTTATGGCGTCGGTTCTAGATAAACCTGCCGCTGATATCATACAAAACCATATAGAACAAAATGATATTAATTTCGAACTCCAGACGAGTATTTCTGAAGTTCGAGGCGAAAAAGACGTAAGTAAAGTTGTACTGTCAAACGGAAGGGTTCTCGAATGCGACATTTTGATAGTCGCGGTAGGCGTTCGCCCCAATACAGATCTTGCAAAAACCGCCGGCATAAAAACGTCAAAAGGAATAGTTGTTAACGAATATATGCAGACTTCAGAGAAAGACATTTATGCAGCAGGTGATTGTGTTGAGTCTTTAGATTTACTTTTAAATGAGAGTAGGGTGCTCGCTTTGTGGCCAAATGCCTCAAATCAAGGCGAGATCGCAGGTCTTAACATGATAGGAGCAAAAACAAAAGCTCCTGCGGCTTTTGCTATGAATGCAATTTCATTTTTTGGAATGCAGCTTATTTCGGCCGGCATCATAAACGCCTTAGGATCAAGCAATATCGTTACAGATTCAGCAAAGGATAAACTTCGTAGATTAAATATTTTAAATGATAATTTGATAGGCTTTATCCTTATTAATCACAACCAAAGAGCCGGAATTTATACGGCTCTTATAAATGACAGAACAAAACTTTCAACTCTTGAGTATGATATAACATTGAAAGACATTGGTCTTAGCGTGTATCCAAAAGAAGAAAGAACAAAAAAAATATGGAATCATAAAGGGTGTGACCTATGAAGACTATAGATGCTTTAAATGTTTACTATTGTGATTTAAACAGCTCAATAGACAACGTAGCTAGAACAGACAAAGATATTGTTTTAAAGAATGTTTTCGGACAGAGGTACATAGGCAGAGGGTTGCCTGATAAAGTTAAGGTCAAAATTTATGGTACGCCTGGAAATGATATGGCGGCGTATATGGACGGTGCAGAGCTTGAAATTTTTGGTAATGGTCAGGATGCTGTGGGTAATACAATGAATTACGGCAGAATAATAGTACACGGCAATTGCGGCGATACTCTAGGTTATGCTATGAGGGGCGGAGAGGTTTATGTTGAGGGAAATGTAGGCTATAGAGTTGGTATTCATATGAAAGAATATAAAGACATGAAGCCTATCATTGTCGTAGGGGGTAAAGCCGGTGAGTTTCTTGGCGAGTATATGGCAGGTGGTGCGATTATTCTTCTTGGTTTAAATCTTGAAAAAGCGGAGGATATAATCGGAAGATTTTGCGGAACCGGAATACACGGCGGAGCTATTTATATAAACGGTAATCAGGATGAGTATAAATTTGGAAAAGAGGCTGTAAAAGTTCCTCTTAATGGTGGGGATATTGCATTTCTTCAAACGCATATTGATTTTTATGCAAAGACTTTTAAAAAAGATTTAAGTCATTTGAAAATAGAGTCTTTTTCAAAGTATGCGGCGGGTAACAAAAATCCTTATGCTAATATGTACTGTACTTATTAAGATGGCTTCTCTTGGAAGGATATATGTTTTATTAGCTTGTTGTTGCAGTCACTGCTTTTTTGCTTGTGGTATAAGGAAACGCAGCCTCTCTTGTCGTTGCCATGAAAATGTTAAAGATGGGTATAAGTACAACTTGGAGCGGTTTGACTATAACTGACTATAGAATATATAAATTTTCAAATGAGTAGTTTGCGAGATCAAACAGGAGTGATACTGCAAATGCGGAAAGAAAATTGTGGTATAGATTACGAGACGGAAAAGCAGAAAAATATTTTAGAAAGAAAGTACAAAAAGGCTTATCTTGAACTTTCAAACGGTGTAACGCTTAAGGGAAGAGCCATAGGCGCTGGTGTAATTGTCAGTGGTGAAATGGTTTTTAATACGGGTATGCTTGGCTACAGTGAAGCCATGACAGATCCGTCATATTTAGGACAAATTCTCGTTTTTAGTTTTTGCCTTATAGGTAATTATGGGGTACCTGTGCCTAAAAATGGGGATCTCTTTATGTCTAAAGGACATGAAAGTGCATCAATAAAAACGCAAGGTATTATAGTTTCTGATATTTACGATGGCTGTCACCATCATGATGGTGGAATTTCTCTCCAAGATTGGATGAAAAGTCAGAGTGTACCAGGAATCGCCGGAATAGATACAAGATATTTAGTGCAGGTTATAAGAGAAAGTGGAAATCTTTGGGGCAGGATTATTCCTGAAGGCGCAAAACATCAGGATAAAAATAAATTTGAATTCTTAAAAAATTTTAAAGATGATGAGTACGTGGATCCGTCGAAATATAATTTAATGCCGTCAGTATCTACTAAAGAAAAAGTAACAATGGGTAAGGGTTCCAAAAAAGTTGCGGTTATTGACTGTGGCGCAAAATGGAATATCATGAGAATGCTTATGGAAAGGGGATGCGAAGTCGAAGTTTTGCCGTGGGATATGGACTTTTCAACAATAAAATGTGATGGATGGGTTATAAGCAATGGCCCAGGAGATCCGAAAAATACGGCAGATTTAGTTGAGAGAATAAAAAAAGATGTTTTAGGTTCAAATAAACCTATCTTGGGGATATGCTTAGGTCATCAGCTTCTGTCTCTTGCCTCAGGAGCAAAGACAAAAAGGCTAAATCATGGGCATAGAAGCCATAACCAGCCTGTTTTTTCTCTTCCTGAAAGAAAAGCGTATATGTCAAGTCAAAATCACAGGTATGCAGTTGAGAAAGGTTCGATACAGACTGATTGGGAATTGTGGTTTGAAAATGCAAACGACAATTCAGTAGAAGGATTAAAACATAAAACAAAACCTTTTGTATCGGTGCAGTTTCATCCTGAGGCATCAAGTGGTCCAAACGATACAAGTTGGATTATGGATAAGTTTGTTGAATCAATAAAAAAGTAGTGGATGTATTAGTAATTATTAACAATCGCTGCAAACAGTTTTGCCTTGACAAGAGGACGTTGTTCTGGTTTTGGTTACGGCATTGAAATTTTCTGATGTTTCCATGTGATAATTTCTGATTTCTTACATTTTGACATGTTTTATGTCAAGGAGAAAAAGGATGATAAGAGTAAAGTTTCTAGACAAGCACAAAAGAGTAAGGAATATGTTAGTACTACTAGCAATGTTTATATGTACAAACATTTGTTTGGGTGTATCTGATATCAAAGGAGAAAGTGTATCCCAAAATAGTAAAAAAACAATTGATCAGCTCAAAAAGTCAGCAGAACAAGGAGATGCCGAGGTTCAATATGACTTGAGTGAAATATATCGCGAAGGAAAAGGAGTAAAACAAGATTACAAAGAAGCATTTAACTGGTGCAAAAAGTCAGCAGAACAAGGAAATGCTAAAGCTCAATATAACTTGGGCTTGGTATATCGCGAAGGTAAAGGAGTAGAACAAGATTACAAAGAAGCAATTAACTGGTATGAAAAGTCAGCAGAACAAGGAAATGCTCCAGCTCAAAACAACTTGGGTGCGATGTATCGCGAAGGTAAAGGAGTAGAACAAGATTACAAAGAAGCATTTAACTGGTTTAAAAAGTCAGCGGAACAAGGATTTGCTCCAGCTCAATGTAACTTGGGTGCGATGTATCGCGAAGGCAAAGGAGTAGAACGATATTACAAAGAAGCAATTAACTGGTTTAAAAAGTCAGCAGAACAAGGATTTACTCCAGCTCAATACAACTTGGGTGTGATGTATCTCAACGGAGAAGGAGGAGTAAAACAAAACTACAAAGAAAACTACAAAGAAGCATTTAACTGGTTTATAAAAGCAGCAAAGGGCATCCTGGCGCCAAAATAGCGTTAACAAAAATTCCTGAGAATAAGTAGTTCCACTGTTTTTGTAATTTCTGCAATTTATACCTATCGAAGGTCAAAATAATCAAGTAAAAATGTAGACATAAGTGGCAACAATGACAAAACAAGCGCAAACAAAACAAGCAGAAGTTTAAATAAACGTAGAATTTGGAATAGGATTTGAGACTTGTCAAGAATGTTGTTATATGTGTAAGGTTAGGGAAGAGAATTAAAAGCCTGTGTAATCTCATAAACACTGGCGGCGGTAAACCTTGAGGTGTCAAGTGGTCCAAGCGATACAAGTTGGATTATGGATAAGTTTGTTGAATCAATAAAAAAGTAGTGGATGTATTAGTAATTATTAACAATCGCTGCAAACAGTTTTGCCTTGACAAGAGGACGTTGTTCTGGTTTTGGTTACGGCATTAAAATTTTCTGATGTTTCCATGTGATAATTTCTGATTTCTTATATTTTGACATATTTTATGTCAAGGAGAAAAAGGATGATAAAAGTACGGTCTCTAGGCAAGTACAAAAGAGTAGGGAATATGTTAGTAGTACTAGCAATGTTTATATGCACGAGTGGTTGTAGAGAAGGATTTGCCGAGGCTCAATATAACTTAGGTGTGATGTATTACGAAGGAAAAGTAGTAGAACAAAACTATAAGGAAGCAATTAACTGGTTTAAAAAGTCAGCAGAACAAGGAAATGCTAAAGCTCGGTATAACTTAGGTGTGATGTATGCCAACGGAGAAGGAGTAAAACAAGATTACAAAGAAGCAATTAACTGGTATAAAAAGTCAGCAGAACAAGGATTTGCCCAAGCTCAATGTAACTTGGGTGTGATGTATGACAAAGGAGAAGGAGTAGAACAAAACTACAAAGAAGCATTTAACTGGTATAAAAAGTCAGCAGAACAAGGATTTGCCCCAGCTCAATACAACTTGGCTAGGATGTATGCCAACGGATACGGAGTAAAACAAGATTACAAAGAAGCATTTAACTGGTGCAAAAAATCAGCAGAACAAGGATTTGCCCCAGCTCAATACAACTTAGGTGTGATGTATCGCGACGTAGAAGGAGTAAAACAAGATTACAAAGAAGCGATTAACTGGTATAAAAAGTCAGCAGAACAAGGATATGCCCAAGCTCAAAATGACTTGGGTGCGATGTATGAAAGAGGACTAGGAGTAAAACAAGATTACAAAGAAGCGATTAACTGGTATAAAAAGTCAGTAGAACAAGGAAATGTTCTGGCTCAAAATAACTTGGGTGCGATGTATCGCGAAGGTAAAGGAGTAAAACAAGATTACAAAGAAGCAATTAACTGGTTTAAAAAGTCAGCAAAACAAGGATTTGCCCAAGCTCAGTATAACTTGGGTGTGATGTATTACGAAGGTAAAGGAGTAAAACAAGATTACAAAGAAGCATTTAACTGGTATAAAAAGTCAGCAGAGCAAGGACTTGCCGAGGCTCAATATAACTTGGGTGCGATGTATGACAAAGGTAAAGGAGTAAAACAAGACTACAAAGAAGCATTTAACTGGTATAAAAAGTCAGCAGAACAAGGAAATGCTGGCGCCAAAACAGCATTGACAGAAATTCTTGGAAGTAAGTAGTTTTACCGTTTTTGTGATTTCTGTAATTTATACCAAAGGGCAAAATAATCAAGCAAGCATGAATGTAGACATAAGTGGCAGCAATGACAAAACAAACGCAGACAAAACAAGTAGAAGTTTAAATAAAATGGATAGGATTTGAGACATGTCAAGGATATTATGATATGCAAGGTTAGGGAAGACCGAATGTAATCTCATAAACACTAGTGGCGGTAAATCTTGAGGCGTCAAGTGGTACAAACGATATAAGTTGGATTATGGATAAGTTTGTTGAATCAGTAAATAGGAATGCTCAGGTTGTATTTTTTCAGGGACTTCTTGCTATTTTTTCAAATGGGTTGATCAACCAATTTTATATTGAGGTTGCATGGAAAGTATCTTACGACGAAAGGCAACCTCGCATACCTCGTAAGACCATGGGCGCTTGAGTCCATTTCATTTGCAGATAAAATCATAAAAATAGACCTCTTTTCCAAACCCATGGTTTTAGAGTTATATATTTCAAGATTTAAATTAAATCTCAAAAATCCAAAAGTTTTCCGTATCTGTCAGGTATGGAATTCGCTTTGAGTCTAAAACCAGCTGCCTCAAGGAACCTTTTTCATGCGCTCGTCATGATGTTGTCTTAGTCGCTTGAATTTGTGAACTTAAAATCTATAAGACACAGAAGCAAAGAAATTTTTGCTGAAACCGTTGCTTTCTTTCATATTTGTCGCTGCATTTCTTTGCCCCTGCAAACTTTTTACAGAATATATTTCACAACCGGCGCCTAGGGAAAAACTTTTTGAAAGCGGAATAGAGCATGATGCTTCAAAATCAAATCCTTGTCCAAAAGTAACTATGCCGCTGTAAGATATAGGGAATTTGTTATCTATCATGTGGTGACTAATACCTAAACTACATTCAGTAGCAGGTTCTATTTTGAATGCTCTTTCCAAACCAAATATTAAATTTAAACCATTGCGTACTTCGTATCCACTGACAGCCTTATAAGACATACCTCTTTTTGTTATGTAAGGAAAAACATCAGGAATTCTAAAACCATGAAACTGAATAGGTTTATCTGTAAGCGCAGAGTACGTTGTTGCGCTTAGTAATAAAGATATCCATCCGGCGTTGCTTATTGTCCCTTTTTTAAAATTATTTTCACCTCGTTGCTTGAAATAATACTGTATCGAAAAAGGATCATCTCCCATTTCTTTTGCCATGTAGTTATACAAAATAGGATCCAATCTGTTTTTTAAATACATCGCATAGGAGAACAAACCGGGCCTTTTCTTTTTTGAATAAATATCATCACTGATTTTTTCAGCAAGTTGTACTTGATTATTCATTCCACCGGCGTGAAAGATAATGAAACCATTGCAGGCAGAACTCTTATCCAAAGATTTTTCCAAGCCTTCTATTTGTTTGATATTTGCACGACATGCCGCTCTTTTTGTGTTAAGTAATTCTCTAAAAAAAATTTAAAAAAGTTTTCATCTTTTTTAAAGGGAGATTCGTCGCGGCAATCAAGTAAAAATTGATAATCTACGCCATAAGATTTTGCTCTTAAGCCGTGTCCAGCTTCATGCAGTGTATTTGTAATAATAGAGTAATACTACACTAGAAGCGATTATTGCTGCTGTTGTTCCCTGTTCTTGAACATTTTGAAGGATTCTGTCTGTTTTGTTTATAAACTCTAAGCCAAAATTTACCAACTGTTTATTTGTGTATTGTCCGTTGAGATATGCTGTGTTAATGTGATACTGCCTTTTTTTAATAGACCTCTTGCATAACTAATATATAAAAGTACAATAGAAGTACTATGAAACAGAAAAAGAAAGCGTGCGGAAACAGATGGAATGGGTTTAGGCGATTAATGGGAGTAAAGAAAGGGACGTTTG
>BNVV01000038.1 GCA_025998355.1 Endomicrobiia bacterium | reverse complement strand
GCCGATGCCCAAAATAACTTGGGTACGATGTATTACGAAGGAAAAGGAGCAAAACAAGACTACAAAGAAGCAATGAATTGGTTTAAAAAAGCGGCGGAACAAGGGCATTCTGACGCCAAAACAGCATTGACAAAAACTCTTGAAAGCAAGTAGTTCCACTGTTTTTGTGGGATTAGTCGCTAGTTGGTTACGGCATTAAAAATTTTCTGATGTTTCCATGTGATAATTTCTGATTTATCGTATTTTGACACATTCTGCGATTTTTTTTGACAAACAAGGATTTTTATGTTTTCAATACCAAAATCAGAACGATGTCCCGGTTACGCTGTCCACTTCTTTCAAGGAAAGGGGAATAAAAGTAAAAAATAAAAACACATTGCAGTAATTCCACTTTTTCTAAAAAAATGGTGGCAGGCATAAGCAACCTAATGATGGTGTTGCTATTTGAATGAGGTGAATCTATGGCTAATTATGAAACAGTAGTGGGACTTGAAGTGCATATGCAGATTAACACAAAATCAAAAGTTTTTTGCGAGTGTTCTACGCAGTTTGGCGCTGAACCGAATGCAAATACTTGTGTAATCTGTACATCGCAACCTGGGGCAATTCCAATATTAAATAAAAAAGCGGTTGAAGCTATAATCAAGACAGGTCTTGCATTAAACTTTACCATAAATAAACAGTGTACTTTTGCAAGAAAGCAATATTTCTATCCTGATGTTCCTAAAAACTACCAGATAACGCAAGCAGAGCCCCCCTTATGTTCTAAAGGTCGTCTTGCAATCACGGTCGGCGAAAAAGAAAAAGTTTTAAATCTCACAAGAATACATCTTGAAGAAGACGCAGGCAAGCTTGTTCATGAAATAGGTAGCAGAAAACTTAATTATTCTCTTCTTGATTTAAACAGAGCGGGCGTAGGGTTAATGGAACTTGTTACAGAGCCTGAACTTAGTTCTCCTGAAGAAGCATTAGAATTTTTAACGGAACTTAAAAGTGTAGTTGAATATTTGGGAACTTCCGAATGTAGTATGGAGGAAGGTAAAATGCGCTGCGATGTAAACGTAAGCGTACGTCATACTGGACAGAAAGAGCTTGGCACACGAGTTGAAATTAAGAATATGAATTCTATATCTGGTGTAAGAGATGCAGTAGCTTACGAAGTTGAAAGACAGATAGAAGTCCTGGAATCCGGAGGCAAGCTTACGCAGGAAACAAGGCTTTGGGAGGCCGAAGAAGGAATAACAAAATCCATGCGTTCCAAAGAAGGCGCTTTGGATTACAGATATTTTCCTGAACCGGATTTAGTTCCTTTCTCTTTTTCTGATTCTTTTATTGACGATTTACGCAAAGCTTTACCTGAACTTCCAAAAGCAAGAAAGAAAAGATTTATAAAAGATTATGCTTTGTCGCAATACGATGCAAACTATTTAACTTCAACAAAAATGATTGCAGACTACTACGAAGAAGCTTTAAACTTTTTTAAAGATAGAAAAGCCGCGTCAAAACCTCTCGCAAATTGGATTTCAACAGAATTAAGCGCAAAGCTCAATTCTTCAAAGTGTTCTATCGCTGAAGTTCCGGTGTCAAGCACAAATTTGGCGAAGCTAGTTTCTCTTATTTTAAATGGAACGATTTCAGGCAAGATTGCAAAAACTGTTTTTGAAGAAATGTATGAAAAGTCATCGGATCCCGAAATAATAGTAAAGGAAAAAGGACTCATGCAAATTTCTGACGAATCAACTATTGCAAAGATATGCGAGGAAGCTATTGCCGAAAGCCCTAAAGCTGTAGCGGAATTTAAATCAGGCAAAGAAAGAGCTGTTGGCGCAATTATAGGGCTTGTTATGAAAAAATCTAAAAGGCAGGTAAACCCTCAGATTGTTAATAGGATTTTATTAGAAAAATTGGAAGTATAAAAACTTTTAAGCTAATCAAAAAAAGCAGCTGTGGACTTTAATATCCACAGCTGCTTTAGTTCTTTTGGATTTCAAAATTGCAAGTTACCTACTACTCACCGGGACGCTTGCTCCTTTGAGCTCGCTGCCAGACTTGCGATCATTTGTCGTACGGCAGCTGCCGCAAGCAAAGAGAGGAAAAAATATTTATGCGCATAAGACCCTAATATTCAAATCCTTTGTATATAGGAAATTCATGACATAACTTTAACATATCAGCTCTAACTTCTGATATTATCTTCTCATCACTAATATTCTTAAGAGCTTTAACTATTGATTCGGCTATTTTTATCATTTCAGGTTCTTTCATACCTCTTGTAGTAACTGCAGGAGAACCAATTCTTATTCCCGATGTTATTGTAGGTTTTTCAGGATCATAAGGAATTCCGTTTTTGTTTAAAGTTATTCCTGCTTGTTCCAAAACTTCTTGCGCAACTTTCCCTTTAACGTTTAAAGGTCTTAAATCTACTAAAAATACATGAGAATCAGTACCGCCGGAAACAATTTTTAAACCATTATTCTCTAAAACCTCGGCAAGTTTTTTAGCATTAGCCAAAACTTGTTTTTGGTACTCTTTAAATTTGGGCTTAAGAGCTTCACCAAAAGCCACAGCTTTTGCCGCTATGACATGCATCAAAGGCCCTCCCTGCTCTCCAGGGAAAACTGCTGAATTAATTTTCTTTGCAAGTTCTTCGTTATTTGTAAGAATCAAACCACCGCGAGGTCCGCGAAGAGTTTTATGAGTTGTTGTCGTTGTAATATCAGCATATTCCACAGGAGATGGATAAACTCCAGCAGCAATCAAGCCTGCATAATGAGCCATATCAGCCATATGGTAAGCACCTGCTTTTTTTGCGATTTCGTTTACTTTTTTCCAGTCCCAAATTCTTGAATACGCACTTGCGCCGCTGATTAGCAATTTAGGTTTATGTTCTATTGAAAGTTTTTCCATTTCATCATAATTTATGTAACCTGTTTTTTCGTCAATAGTGTAAAAAACAATATTAAACCACTTCCCTGAAATATTAAAAGGACTGCCATGGGTTAAATGTCCGCCATGCGATAAGTTAAGCCCCATAATAGTATCACCCGGTTTTAAAATAGCAAGCTGAACGGCAAAATTTGCCTGTGCGCCTGAATGAGGCTGCACGTTTGCAAATTTAACATTAAAAAGTTTTTTTGCTCTTTCTATTGCCAAATTTTCAGCCATATCCACAATTTCGCAACCACCGTAATATCTCTTTCCCGAATAACCTTCGGCATACTTATTTGTAAGACAAGAGCCTTGAGCTTCCATAACAGCCTGCGAAGTTATATTCTCCGAAGCAATAAGCTCTATAGTTTCTCTTTGTCTTTTAAGTTCTCTTACCAACACATCATAAACTTCACTATCACTTTTTTTTACATTTTCCATTTTCATCTCCTATGCGCCTGTATGTGTTCGGCTAAAAACTCTTAGTTTTTCTATTTTTAAAATTTTTATCTGATTTTTTGAAAATTTTAAGAATCTCTTGCAAAAATATAGAAAATCTCTGCATTTACTTCTTGATTTTCACTCGTTTTTTGTACACAAAAAAACATTCTCTGTTCCATTTTCCCTCCACAAGTAAAAATTCTGTTTATTTTCAAAGAGATTGTATCTTTTTTACACCAAAAAAAGATACTCCTTTGTTTTATATTTTTTTAAAGTTAGTTGACTATCACAACAAGCACACGAAAGTTTTTTTGATTTTTGACTGTCGCAGACAACGTCAAATTGCAACCCATGGAATTTGTTTTGAGTTTAAAATCAATCGTCTCGAGAAACTTTTTTCATACGTTTGCTCTTTTGAGTTGACTATATATATTTCAATAATTCTCTAACATCTAAACAACCCTTACGAATAATAACATACGGAAATTGTACCGTATCTATAACCGTAGATTCAAAAGAAAACTTACACTGTCCGCCATCAACTATAACATCGGCAATTCCGTCAAAATTCAAAGTTTCATTTACATTTTTAGCGCTTTGTTTATCTGAAACATTGACGGAAGTCGTAAAAATAGGCCCGCCTATCTCTTTAAGTAAATTCATCATAAACTCACTGTCTGGAATTCTTACCCCTAAATTTTTTCTACCACCAGACAAGATCTGCCCTATTTCTGCTGTAGGGAATATCAACGTAAGCTGTCCCGGCCAAAATCTTTTAGCAATCTTGAGCGCTTTTTGCGGAATATCAACGAAAACCCGTACACCCTCAATATTAGAAGCCATTAAAATAAGAGGTTTTCTATAGCTTCTGTTTTTAATTTCGTATACAGTTTTTTGAGCTTTAATATTAAAAGCGTCAACGGCAAAACTATAAACTGTCTCGGTAGGGACAATGGCTATTCCACCATTTTTAATTATTTCCGCAGTTCTTTCATAAGAACCGTCATTCTCTTCTGATATTTTTAAAGTCATATTTTAATTATTTCCGCAGTTCTTTCATAAGAACCGTCATTCTCTTCTGATATTTTTAAAGTCATATATATCTTTTATTCTTTACGGTACAATTTCAAACGACTTGGCCGTTGTACGCCACAGCATTTTTTATATTTTTTACCACTTCCGCACGGACATAAATCGTTTCTTCCCATTTTGTGTAAATTTCTAGGTTTAATAAGTTTAATCCGATCCTTTCTGGAATCAAGTTTCTTGCCAAAGTTGGGATTTAGCTCCGCCTGTTCGGCATCAGTTCCTTGGGAATCTGTAGAATCTACATCAGCTTCAATTTTAAATATATACTCTATGGTATTTTCTCTTATTCTCTTCATCATAGATTCAAACAAAATAAAAGACTCCTTTTGATATTCAACTTTTGGATCTTTCTGAGCATAAGCTCTAAAGCCTATACCGCGCCTTAATTGATCTAGTTCGTAAAGATGATCGCGCCATGAAGAATCTATCATCTGTAAAAGCACAGTTCTTTCTATTTGTGCCATCAAATCTGGCGTAATTTCTTCTTTTCTTTTTTCGTAAGCCGCAATAACTTTTTCATAAATATCTGCCTGCACAGCTTCTTTGGTCAAAAAATTTATTCCATCTTTACTTTCAATTTCGTATTTAATTCCAAAAGTTCTAGACAGCCACGTGTCTATATTTGCCCAATCCCACTCTTCTGCATATTTTACGATAGCCCAAGTATTAATTTTTTCTTCTATAGACTCCTTTATCATTTCTCTTATTACATCCGATATATCTTCACCATCGAGAATTTTATTTCTTAATCTGTAAACAGCTTCTCTCTGTTTATTCATAACATTATCAAAATCTATAAGTTGTTTTCTTACGTCAAAATTCATGCCTTCAACTTTTTTCTGTGCGTTTTCAACAGCTTTTGATATCCAAGGATGCTGTATATCGTCACCTTCCTTTAACCCGAGTTTTTGCATTATTACAGACATCCTGTCAGAACCAAAAAGGCGCATAAGTTCATCTTCCATAGAAAGGAAAAACCTTGTGGAACCCGGATCTCCCTGCCTTCCAGAGCGTCCTCTTAATTGATTATCTATTCTTCGCGACTCATGTCTTTCTGTACCTATTATGTGAAGCCCTCCATATTTTTTAACTTCTTCGTTGTTAACACTATCTCCAGCTCCAAGAACAATATCAGTGCCCCTTCCCGCCATGTTTGTGGCTATTGTAACCATGCCTTTTGCGCCAGCAGTGGCTATAATTTGAGCCTCAAGCTCATGATATTTAGCGTTCAAAACATTATGAGGAATACTTTTTCTTCTAAGCATTGAAGCAATTTTTTCTGACCTTTCTATCGATCTTGTTCCTACAAGCATTGGCTGACCTTTTCTCCATAATGATTCGATTTCATTAACTATTGCATTATCTTTTTCTTTTTCAGTTCTGTATATAACATCAGGATAATCTTTTCTTATCATCGGATTATTTGTTGGCACTTCAACAACCCCAAGTTTATAAATTTCCCAAAACTCAGTTGCTTCTGTCGACGCAGTTCCTGTCATACCCGCAATTTTTTTATACATTCTAAAAAAATTCTGGAATGTTATCGTCGCAAGGGTATGATTCTCATCTTCTATTTTTAAATTTTCTTTTGCCTCTATCGCTTGATGAAGTCCATCTGACCATCTTCTTCCCGACATAAGTCTGCCGGTAAATTCATCAACAATTATAACCTCTCCGTCATTTACTACATATTCGACATCTCTACGATACAAATTGTGAGCCTTTATAGCCTGCGTTATATGATGCACCCATTCAGATTGCAAATCATCATAAATATTTTTTACTCCTAATATTCTTTCAGCTTTTTGAATGCCTTCTTCAGTTAAAACAGCGGAATGGTTTTTTTCATCAATAAGATAGTCGTAACCTATTGCCAAATCAACATCATCATACTTAGCTTTTATTTCTTCGTTTTCCGTAATTTTTCTGCCTTTAAGCATAGGAACTATTCTGTCTGAAGTATAATACTTATCAGTCGACTGCTCTCCGGCACCTGAGATAATAAGGGGTGTCCTTGCTTCATCTATTAAAATTGAATCAACTTCATCGATAATGGCATAACTTAAAGGACGCAGAACCCTGTCTTCTTTTGCATCAACCATGTTATCTCTCAAGTAATCAAATCCTAACTCATTATTTGTAACATAAGTTATATCGCAGTTATAAGCCGCTTTTCTTTCTGAAGTTCTTGTTCCATGACCTACATTCCCAACTGTAAGACCAAGTTTTTCATAAATTGCACCCATCCACTCTTTATCTCTTTTTGCAAGATAATCATTAACAGTAACTATATGCACGCCTTCTTGACGTAAAGCATTGAGATAGGCGGCAAGTGTGGCGACTAATGTTTTGCCTTCTCCTGTTTTCATCTCGGCAATTTTACCCTTATGAAGGATATATCCGCCTATTATTTGCACATCGAAATGTCTTAAACCTATTGTTCTTACCGAGGCTTCTCTAACACAAGAGAAAGCTTCAGGTAAAATATCATCTAAAGTCTCACCTTTTGAAAGACGCTCTCTAAATTCAACGGTTTTATTTTTCAATTCATCGTCTGTAAGTTTCTTTATAGAAAATTCAAAAGAATTAACTTTTTCAACTATAGGTTTTATGGCTTTTATGTCTCTTTCGTTTTGAGATCCAAAAATTGCGCCCAAAATACCTTTTAACATCTTTTTAACTTACCTCCACTTATAAAATTATCCTCTCCTTAATTATATAACTATTTCGTTATATTTACAATTTTATTTGTTTTTTATTAGATAAAAGTAACTTTTGCACAAGTCTATTTTACACTACTCAAAAAGCAATAGCGCCCTCTTGTTCTTTTCTATTTTTGTATAGCAATTTTTTTAATTGATTTCCACAAAGCGCCTTTTATAACTACAAAATATTCTCCCGGAGCAACATGCTTTTCGTCTTGATTCTTTAAATTCCACTTTATCATCCTTATTATTAATCGACATATCTCCTTCTAAATCATTAACGTTAAAAGATTTCACAAGTTCACCTACTACCGCATAAACTATAGCATCTATCGTTGATGTGTTAAAAGGTAGATTTGTTATCTTTATATATCCCTTATCGCTTATACTCACAAGATTTGGGTAGCAAACAAAATCGCTTACTATTGTTATTTCGAGTTTAACAAATCCACTTACTTGTAGAGCGAAAGCTCGTTTTGTAGTTGTCTTTGCCAAACTTACGACGTTTGCAAGTTACGGCACGGAAATCTCAAGTATTAACAACGACACCGGATCGCTTCGTTGTCTCTTTTTTAGTCTAGCATCGAATGATAATAACATCAATAACATTTTAATTTTTTAGCATCTTTAATTATTAAACTCACTGCTTGTTTTAAGGTTTTGCACACAGCCATTGGTTTTATTTTCTCATCAATCATTTTAGACTGCTGTTTTTTTCCATGTCCAGTCAAAACTAAAATACCTTTGCCGCCCATATTAACACCAAGCAAATAATCTCTTACACTGTCACCAACAGTATAAGATTTTTTGAGATCTATATTAAAATCTTTCGCCCCTTGCAATACCATGCCAACCTTGGGTTTTCTGCAATTGCACTCATCGGATTCAGCATGAGGGCAGTAATAAAAACCATCTATTTTAGCTCCGGCATTTTTTAGTAAAGATACAAATTTTTTATTCACGACCATCAAATTTTTTTCAGTAAACATTCCTCTTGCAACACCGGATTGATTTGTTACAATTATTATTTTAAATCCTGCTGCATGTAGTCTGTTTATACTTTCCGCACAAAAAGCATAAAGCTTTACTTGTTGCGGCAAACTTAAGTAAGTTTTATCAAAAATAACAGTTCCATCTCTGTCTAAAAAAACCGCAGGTACTTTAATATTTCCTCTTCCCATTGTTCTTTCCCTGTTACAAACTGCGGTTTTGCGACAAGAACCGCAAACTTTTCTTTTATATCCGCATTAATGCCTTGGAATTTAACAGCATCCTTTGCCGTAATAATAAAATATGAATTTTTTCTACTTTTATCTATTATTTTTTCAAGCAGCTTATTAGTATAACAACTGTGATCTCTTAAGACCACACTGCTTTTTATTTTGATGCCGGACTTTCTAATAGAATTTCTAAAACCGTCTGCAAATCCAATAGCGCTTAACGAATATACTTCCGATATTTTTAAAAGTTCAACATTAAAATCTTTAGTTAAATCTAGAGTTTTATATTCAAACCCTCCATAGAGAGTTACGTACGGCTTTTTACCGGATATATCAAATATGGTTTTCTCTAATTTTTGAAGTTTATCATTTAGAACCATATCGGCATTTGTAATAATTATGATTCCAGCTCTCCTTAAAGCTTTAGGTTTTTCTCTTAAAATTCCTGCAGGTATAAGCCTTCCGTTTCCAAAAGGGTTTGCCGCATTTATGCATACTATGTCTAAATCTCTTTGAATATTCCAATGTTGAAACCCGTCATCTAAAACATAAACATCAGGATTTGCCTGCTTCTCAAATTTTAAAGCATTGTCATACCTACCAGCCCCTACGATTACAGAAGCTTGCGGAACGCTTTTTGCAATCAAAAGAGGTTCGTCTCCAGTATCTAAAACATTAACGTCAATCGCGCCATTCTTTAGAATTAAAGGTTTTTTATTCTTCCTGCGGTAACCGCGCGTAAGGACTGCAGGTTTTAAATTTTTTTCTTCTAAAAAATTTAAAAGCTCTATTACAATCGGAGTCTTGCCTGTACCACCCCACGTAATATTACCAATGCTTATCACGGGCTTCGAAAGTCTCTTTGCATTGCTAAACTTCTTGTTTAGTTTACACACAAGAGAATAAATCAAATACAGCGGGTATAAAAATTTCATTTATTTTCGAGGTCCCAAAGTTTTATATATTTCATCAAAGTATAAAACGAAGAATATAACAATGCAAGTATAAATCCTGCTAATCCATCAAGAAATCCTCTTTTAATGACATACATTTTTACAAACATCACAAAAGGATTTACAAAAAGATTTAAAACCGTAAATTTTACGCCCTTTTTAAACATTTCTTCTGCACCCAAATCAGTATACAAATCGGACTTTTTTACGAACTGTTTTATATTGTCATAAGGATAGTGTAAAATACTACCTTTGAAGTAAAATTTTTTACCTTTATAGTCAATATCTTCATGCACTAACTGATCTTTATACTTCATTTTATTTTTATTAAAAAGCACAGGATGTCTGTAATCCGGGTACCATCCTGAGTGTAAAATCCATTTATTTATGAATTTACTTTTTCTAGAAGCGATAAAGGCATCGTATGCAGGAGAATTTTGCAGTTCGCATTCAATTTCTAATTTTAGTTCAGGGGTTATTTTTTCATCTGCGTCAATACATATAACCCATTCATGCAAACATTGAGATAAAGCAAAATTTCTTTGTTTGCCAAAATATTCAAATTTATTCTGCACAACTTTACAGCCCATTTTGCTCGCTATTTCTACAGTATTATCTGTACTAAAATCATCAATAATAATAATCTCATCAGCCCAATTGATGCTTTCTACACAGCCTTTTATATGTCTTTCTTCATTTTTTGTTAAAACATAAGCTGAAATTTTTCTCATATACCCATCAACCTCCCAAATAAATCAAAGTTTTTTGAGTTTTTAGTGTTAAAAACTATAAAACACCTTTGTTATCAACATAAAAATGCAAAAACGTGTCAAAAATATAAAAAATCAAAAATTATCACGTGGAAACATCAGAAAATTTCAATTCCACAACCAAAAACTAAAAAAATAGCAATGCCGGTAAATAAGGAGCGCGAGTCTGGCAACATGCGCAAGATGCAAATATTCCGGTAAGTGGTATGTCTTTGAGAATTTCGGCCGCGAGATGGTCCTTTGCCGTAAAATACTTTTCATGCGTTTGGCGGGGCGAAAACATGTTTTAATTATTACATCTAGACAGTTTGATCTCTTTTATTATGTTTGGAATTATTTCGTATAGATCGCCCTCCAAAGCATACGTCGCAATCTGCATCATATTACATGAAGAGTCTTTATTTATTGCAACAATAATCTCAGATGAACTCATACCTATGGTATGTTGTATCTGCCCTGATATTCCGCAAGCAATATAAAGTTTTGGAACAACCGTTTTGCCTGTCTGCCCTATCTGGCGAGAATAAGGTATCCAGTCTGAGTCAACTGCGGCTCTAGAAGCACCTACCGCTCCTCCAAGAAGATATGCAAATTCTTCAAGAAGTTTAAATCCTTCAGCTTTCCCTACGCCCCTTCCGCCCGATACAATAATGTTTGCATCGGAAATATTGACAGCCGTGTTGGCATTTTTTACAAATCCTAAAAACTTTGTTCTATTTATCAAAGCTTGAGTATCAGCTTTAAAATCAATAATTTCGCCGTTTCTTAGAGCTTCAACTTTTGCTTCCTTAAAAACTTTATGTCTTACAGTCGCTATCTGCGGACGGTGCCCCGGAGTTAAAATAGTGGCCATGATATTTCCGCCAAAGGCAGGTCTTGTCTGTTGAAGATTTCTTGTCTCTAAATCTATTTCCAAAAAAGTGCAATCCGCGGTTAATCCAGCATGAATTCTTGCAGCAACTCTTGATGCAAATGAACGCCCTATATTTGTTGCGCCCATCAGAATAATTTCAGGTTTTTCTTTTTCTATAAGTTGCGATAAAACGTCTGTATAAGGATCATCTTGGAATTCAATAAAAATCGGATCATCACAAACATAAACCTTATCTGCGCCTCTATTTATCAATTCTTGAGCTTTCGATTTAATATTATCGCCAATTAAAACTGCGCTCAAAGTTGTATCCAATTTATTTGCAAGCCTTTTGCCCTCATTTAAAAGTTCGTAAACGACACTTGATATTTCCCCGTGTCTCTGTTGCGCATAAATCCATACGCCTTTATACAAACTTTTGTCAACGCCTGAGTGCGGTGCATCTTTTTTAAGTTCTATCGCATTAAACTTACAGTTTTGAGCGCAAGTCCCACAATGTGTACACTTGTTTAAATCTATCACTGCAAGTTTAAATTTCTTAGAATGCTCCTGTCTTTCAATTATCGAAACCGCCACGAAAGGACACACACTTTCGCACATTCCACATCCTACGCATTTATCATTCAATACTTTTATACTATTTGGCATTTGAAAACCCCTAAATTCTCAAAACTAATGGTTTTATACGATTCCAGTATCCGACAATCTCTTAACCAAAGCAGCAGCAACTTCGTGAGCCTTACCAACAAATTTTTCTCCACCAGCTCTCTTTGGCGGTGTAAAAATTTTCATAACCTGAGTGGGAG
>BNVV01000037.1 GCA_025998355.1 Endomicrobiia bacterium | reverse complement strand
TCCCAAATACTATTATTACTGTCATTACTTTTTTGGCTATCTTTTCTACTTTCTTTTCTAACACTATCGTTATTATATTTTTTAGGTTACCCTTCTTTTCTGTATTTTCCACTTTTTTTCTCCTTTTGGTGGATTATTTGTGCTTCTATTGCTTACTTCTTTTTACCTACCTACATGTCAAACCTTCTATATACAACCCCCCTTTTTTTAAACTCTCTTTTTAAACTATCCTACTTTATCTATCTATACACCCCCATGTTTCTAAAGTCTTGCTCCACCTATCCTTATGTTTTTTGATTTTTTTGCGGTGTCTTGTTTATGTGGGTTACTGCATTTGTTTATAAATTGATAAACTCAGATGTGGCTTAATGAATTTACTTTTTATAGTCAAATACTTCAAACTAACAAATTAGATTTAAACTTAATTAAATCTAAATTATTAATCTTTGTAAGATCTCACACTGGACTTCTTTCAAACAAAGACAAACGGACTATTACACTGTAAAGATCATGCATCTATGAAACTTTATCTGTTAAGTCTTTGTGATCTCGCACTTGGACTTTTAGTCAAACAAAGACTTCTTTCAAACAAAGACAACGGATTCTACAAAATTCAACTTTGCTTGTCAAGTCTTTGTGATCTCGCATTTGGGCTTTTGCCAAGCTAAACAAAGACAACGTATTACATGTACATCATTAAACTTTTTTATCAAGCCTTTGTAAAATCTAAAGAAACGTACTTGCGGCAGTTGTCAGGCTCTAAAAACGTTTTACTTAAAAGCCCTTTAGTCATTACAGAGGAGTACCTTAAAAAATATTTAGTCATTGCTAATATGTGGCTTTTAAGAGTTAACCTTAATTGACCAGCTATCATCATTACTTTATTTTTGAGTTTATTAAAACATATTGGTTACGTTAAAACAGTGAGAAAACAAATGAGAAAGCAGAGCTTTGAAAAAATATCAATTTACTAAAGAAAAGGAGAACAAAAATGAAAATGAAATGGGTAGTTAAATCGTTAGTTATTATAACTGCGGTTATGGGATGTGCGTGCTATAGATAAAAATATGTTAACTGATCTTAAAAATCGGCAAAAGAGAGCTCTAGAGGCAGGGGCACGTGAAGATGCAAATGTAGTACGCTTACTAGACCAACTTGAGTGGGAACTGAAAGCTCTAGATGAACAAGAAAAATTGATACGTCTTCATGAGGCACGTGCAGTCACAGATCGTAATTACGGGCGTGAGCTGAGAGATCCTTATGGACTAAAAGCAGGAAGGGGTCTCTCAGAAGGGTACTATCATTTATTGGATAAAGATATACTAGAATTTTGCGAGGAACTCTGTGAAGACTTAAGAGACCAAATTAGCGAAAGAATAAACAATGAAATAGCTGCCATTAATAAAAAACAAACTATTGTCTTTAATAAAAAACAAACTATTAACAATGTTGGCTTGAAAGGATTAATGAATTAACAAAAAAACAAGACGTAAGAAAACGTTTTATTTTAGAGAGCGCATCTAGAAATATATTCCTATAGCGAAGCTGTCTACCTGCGCTAAAATAAAAAAGAAATTGAAAGAAAAACGTAAAAATTTATAAGAAGAAATCTTTTTTTGGCACATTTCTCGTCAAATATAACACTAATGTAATCTGGTAATGACATGTGATTGTTTTGATAATAATCAAGTAAAAGAACTTGTGTCTTTAAGAACTGAAAACCATATTGCAGTGTAATCAGATACCCCGATGTCAAAGACTACGTTTATAGGGTAATCTGGATTTAGTCTAACCTTTCCTATACGCCCTTCTTCTTCTTCTGCTTTATTTAACTCATCAGTATACACACCACCTTCTACTGTATCAAGGGATATGCCAAAAGAACCTGTTACGGTCTCTTTCTGATCCACTAGCCAATGTGGCTAAACGTCCTGCGTCTATGTTTTCTAGATTATGTTCAGGATTCATCTGCATTGTTCTAAGCGTCTCAGTTACTAAAGGATCAAGCTTCTCGCCGTTAGCGTTGTCACGATGTTCAATAAATCTCTTATAAGTCCAGCGAATCTTTGAGGGTGGATTTTCATCTACAAGCATCAGCTTACGCAAACCATTCTTTTGTGCAAGTCTTGTTAAAAGCTTTATGTAATTAGAACCGACTATAACCTCAGAGGCTTCTGATAAAAGTGCAGCGGAGAACTCATTTCCAAGCACTTTGTCATTGTCCTCTAGGCCTCCGAACCATACCTCTGAGCCATTTGGAAACGTATAAAAAGGCGGTTTTACCCTCTTCTTGATCATGTCTACTAGCTCAGGAAACAAGTGGCTAACACCTTCGGCCACGTGTCATGTAATATGCTTCGATCAACAGATGTGAAAGATTCCCTAAAGATTCCCTTAAGATAATATGTCTTGAAGGTTCTTTACATGCTCTGGCAATTACAAGGTAACAGTTTAAGAATGTTTTAGCTGATCTTGCTCCGCCATATAAAAGAACTTCTAATGCTTTGTGTTGTTGCACCTGACCTTGTGCATCTATGTAAGTCGTTGGTGCGTCACATATCATATCTATAACTGATTGCTGTTTTGCTGTTAAGGTGTAAGGTGCTTGTTCTTCATCTAGAACAAAGTTTGCCTTCATCACAGTTTCATCGCATTGGCAGGTAAATGAATGTTGATCGGTCTTTCGTTATCAGCTGCCCCTGACAACTCAACTGCTTGCGGAACTAATTTGTGAAAGAGCTTCGTGTAAAATATATCAGGATTATGTTTCGCCCATTGTGCAAATCCTTCCTTGCCGCCTAAAGCGTAAAACGTTTCCATTACTATCTGTGTCGCTGTAGCCTTCTCTATACCTTTGGGCGTCCTAGCGTTAGTTGTGACTGATACAATTCATGCGTTTGACGTGCGAATTTCTTTATAGAAAAGTATTTTGACATCACAGAACATTTGCAGTATTAGAAATTAGGACAGCAGATATTTAAAAAAAGGGTGACAAGCTCATTTGTTATGATTCTTGCTACTCTTTTTAATTTAAACCTTCGAGTTCTATTTGTTTATACTGTTTGTGATACTAAAGTTAGTTTTTTAGTAGTATTTACGTGAGTTACTTTTTAGTTTTATATTTTTTAGGATATGAAATTATCTGGTAATATTTACCTTTTAATAGTCGCACCGCTTAGTTTTATATTTTTTAGGATATGAAATTATCTGGTAATATTTACCTTTTAATAGTCGCACCGCAATATCTTTTAAATCTTGTCTAGATACCGCTTGGCAAACAAAAGGAAAATTATCAAATTCGCTTAACGGGCTACTATACAAAACAGCTGAACAAACATAACTCTTGGCAACAGTTCTGTCATACTTATAATTCTTAACATTATTATATAATTCTTGCGTAGCTCCTTTAGCCTTTGCAAGAATTTCTGCGTCAATATCTCCTTCTGCTATGTTTTGGATATCTTTAAAGACTCTAGATATGCGTTCTTTAACTCCTTCAGGATTGCATGAAACATGTGTATCCATGGAAAGCTCATCAAAAAAAGGATTGAGATAAACCCATGCACTCCTGGTGCTATGGTTTATAGGCTCACTAAAAATAATATTCATATATTTCTCAAGTACTTTTGAGGCTGCTTTCAATTTTAGAGAATATTTTTCATCTATAGCCCAAGACATGCGTACCATGGTGTTCCCGCTGTTATATTCATCATATGTATAAATTTCCTTTTTAAAAGGTTTAGGACGTGTAAATTTTTGATTGGTAAGTGTTTTTGATGGAGCAATAGAGGCAATATAAGTTTTAATATATGATTTAAATGCTTCGGTATCAATATCACCAACAAAAACAAATGTAAAGTCAGTAGGATTAAAACATTTTTTTACAAACTCAAGAGCAGTTTTTTGATTTATTTTGGGATAATCTGATGTTTTAAAATATTTAATAGGAACAAAAGTCATTTCAAGGAAATCAAAACGCGAATGATGATTTGAACCACAGACATTAAAATGCGGATTATCATCATAAAAAGCTTGAGTAGTTTCTCTTAAAAAAATATTATCATGATCATCCGCATTTCTTTTGTAAGACTCAATTAAGTTTTTAACATTATCAGTATCAAACTTTTGACTAGTAAACCTAAGATAAATCAACTCAAAAAACGTTTTAATATCTTTAACTGAAGAATAACCTTGGAGACAACGTTCAAAAGCGTCAATGTCAGCCTGAAGGTATACTTGTTTTCCTAAAAGCTTATTTGAGGTCTCACGAGAAGAATATGGGCCTATGCCGGATGAATAAAGCATTTCAGATGCAAATCTTGCAGAAGGGATATCTTCTTTGTCAGTAACAGCCATTGTTCCACCTTTGGCAAGGGCGCATAGACTAATTCCACTATCTTTATCGTCTTTATTTGCAGTTTGTTTTAATATGACTTTTGCGCCGTTACTTAAGCTCAGTATAACAGCTTTTGTCTCTTGGTCTATTGTTTCTTTTAAAATAGATCCGGGCACAGGCTCATGCTTTAAAAGCTTATAGTCAATAACCTCAGGTACTGGAGGCGAAACTTTTGATTTTTTTACATCTTGGACAATTTTACAAATCTTTTCTTTTGATGGTAATTTGTCTTTGCTAGATGCCAGTACAAACACAGTAAGATCATCATCAGCAAAGTAATCTCTTGCGGCATTTGTCAAATCTTTGGTGGTAATTACAGGAAACATCTTTTTTGCGGCTATTAGGTTACTCTCTGGATCAGCAATTACGCATTGTCTTGTAAGGAAATGTTCTGTAAAACTGTGGGCATAGTTGTAGGAAGATTCATGATGCTTTTGTGCCTCAGCTGCTTCAAGAGACGACATAACATAAAGTTTTGCCAGTTCAACTTCAGAGTCTGTCCAGTCGTAACGTAAAATACGTTCTGTTTCTTGTAAAATGGATTTAATTGCTTCTTCGACTTTGTCTTGTTTTACCCGAACACTAAGCTCATAAAACCGTGATGAGTTGGCAAAACTTATATGTCTATGGCGTACGTACGTATATGGAGTAGACGGTTTAGAAGATATTTTTTCAAAGCGCTCGCTAAGCATACGGTTAATAAGCATATCCATAAAATACCCGCGACATGACGCAATATTATTAACAATTGGTTTTGGATGGCGCTTGTAATAAAGGCAAGTTTCAATGTAGTTTTGTTTAGGATAGGTAAGAATATCTGCGTCTATATGTCCCTTTACAGGTAGCGATAAGCCGTAAATAGGACGTTGTAGAGGCGTATTTGGAGAGGGTGCGTGAAAGTGCGATGTCAACGACGCCTCCAGCACAGCATCGTCAAAATCGCCAACAAATACTAAAGCCATATTATCTGTGCGATACCATCTTTTGTAAAAATCTTTTAGTTTTGAAGGCGTTACTGTTTTGATAACTTCTTGTGTTACTATAGGTAAACGACTAGCATATGGCGAACCCTTACACAAAATAGGATATATTTTTTGATCTGCTAATCCTTCGTATCCAAAAGTATGGCTTCTTTCATTTTGCGATCTTTGCTCTTCAAATATAATGCGTTTTTGGTCATCTAGGTCTTTTTGGCTAAACGTAACTGCATGCGTCAAATTGTCAAGAATGTTAAGAGCTTTTTGCGGAATATGTTTTATGTTGTTTTTATCTGTTTGGATTGGTAATTCAAAGTTGTAAATTGTTTCATCAAAACCAGTGCTTGAACTTGAGAAATTAACGCAATTCTTAGTAGCAGATGATGAGTCAATGTCTTGCAAGAGTGGTTTTATACCTTTGAAAGCAATTTGCTCTACAAAATGAGCAAATCCTTGCTCGTCATCTTTTTCAAGTACTGACCCTGCATTTACAACAAGGCTTAAATATGCTTTGTCTTTGGGTTGGTTGTTTTTTAGAATGTAGTATTTAAGTCCGTTAGGTAAAGTGCCAATGCGAGCTTTTGGCGCAAACGGAACAGGATCAGTTGCCTTACCAAGCCCTGCGTAAACATCAAGCTGAGCTATTTCATCGTAAACATCATGGACATCAATGTTTGTGGCTTGGTTATCACTCCTACAGCCACAAGCTCCAGTGATAACAAAAAGCGACATGAGAGATACTGCAAACTTCTTTAAGTAAGTTTTTATGATATACAACTCCAATCGAAACAATTCTGTTTATCTTTGAAGGTTTAAAGGTACTATATCCTTATATTTCAAGAAATGCAATTTTATAACAAACTAAGGAGTATAGATTTAACAGAAAAACAGGTAGTTTAAGCGAAGTAAATACAAATTTTGCCTGCCTCCATCAACCATCATTCTAGCTGTTTCTTGAAGTAAATACAAATTCTGCCCACCCCATTAACTATTATTCTAACTGCTTACCATTGTTTTGGCGCAAGATGTGAATGCGAGTTGAAATATGCTCTAAAGACTTATACTCTCCTAAGCCTGCTTGTATTGGGATTAATCACTGTCTTAAGTAGAAAACGTCGTAAAAGGTGGCTTTTGCCGCATCACTATCTCTCCTGCTAAGTCAGGGAAACAGGTGGCTAACACCTTCGGCCACGTGTCATGTAATATGCTGCGATCTACTGAAGTGAAAGACTCTCTTAAAATAATATGTCTTGATCTTTCCTTACATGCTCTAGCTATTACAATAAAACAATTTAAAAACGTTTTTGCTGAACGAGCTCCGCCATATAAAAGAACTTCTAAAGCTTTGTGTTGTACTGTTTGCCCTGTCTCATCTACGTAAGTCGCTGGTGCGTCACTTATCATCCTCAGCACTTCAAGCTGTTTATCCGTCAGCTGGTAGGGCTTCTGTTCATCGCTTAAAACAACTTGGGCATTTATCAAATTTTAGCTGCTTCGGCAGGTAAATGAATATTGATCGGCCTATTGTTATCAGCTGCCCCTGACAACTCAACTGCTTGCGGTATACGTTTAGCCCATATCTTTAAAAACGCCCCATAATTCTCAGGATGGTCAGGATCATTAGCCCATTGGACTAATCTATCCACTCCGCCAGTGCGTTTAAAAGCTAACTCAATGACCTGAGCGGCAAGCATTTTCTCAATTTTATCATTTACGTTCTTGCCTCTATGAACAGTAACACTAACAGTATCGTGTTTTTGTGACACATTATTTACCTTTGTCCGTCGTGCTTAAATCAAGGTGTCACCTGAGTAAAAGGATTAAACAAAGTGACACCCCGAACTATGTTTTTACCCAACTCGTGACGTGAAGCCCATCATTAAAAAACGATTAGCGACACGCCAAGATAACGCTGGGCATAATATTCATACGGACAAAAAAAGTCTGATGATTAAAAAAAACCTGATGCGTTAAATAAAAATATGTAATGAATAAAAAAAATATATTCCGTATGAACATCAAATGTTTACGACCGTACCAGCTGCATGCGTTCAGCTGGCACAGTCCGTCTCTAAGTGTCAAGCGTGCATTGCGTTCAGTTGACACTGCTATATTTTGACCGCATCAAAGAAGCATACTCGTAAAATCCACTGGAGGTGTAAAAAACGAGCTTTTAACTTTGACACGGTCTGTCACCCTTGTGGATGACCAAGAACATTTATCATCGATGTCGCTTTTAAACAGCAAAAGCTCCAAGGAGGCCGCCAGCGTGCCCATCTCCCCCATCCATACGGAGACCTTACATCAGACGTATGAAATCAAAGCGGACACACTGGCAACACGGATTGCAACCAGAAATAAATTCATTAAAACTGGCCACAATCTAAATGAAAAATAAAAAAGAAAAAACAATTACTTTGCTTTTAAACAGTCAAAAAGCATAAAGGCGGCAAGCGACCGCAATGGGAAGCGATGCCGCTACTTTTTCTGCCTTTAGGCATGTAATAGTCACAGGTCAAAAAAAAGAAAAGAAAGAACCAAAGAAAAGAAAATGCAGTTAGCAATCATTTGTACAACTTTGAGCTGCTTGCCCGTTAACTCAAACGACATTTTAAACTTTCAATAAATCTGGATGAACGTTTATATTTATCGGTGTCGTGTTATCTTCTGATTCTGATATCGAAACTTCAGTTGGAAGCTGCTTTGAATACATCTTGTAAAACTGACCTCTATTTTCTTCCTTTGAAGCCCATTCAATAAACGCTTCATCGCCACCAATGCCATTATAAATATTATAAAACACCTCGGCTGCTCTTCTACGTCTCTCCTTACTCTCTAGTTTCCATCCGCCAAATTTCTTGTGTCCCTTTACAAACATATGCGCCTTTCTACTTTGGTAATAATACAACTTTCATACAACTTTTTTACCAACATTAACAAATTGATTCCAAGCATTGTACAAAATTATTCTTAAAATTTACTTTAAGTTTTTAAACATAAAATGAAAAATAAGCAATTTCGCCAGATTTAGCAAAAAAATTCGTTACTAAACAATAAACAGCAGCAGTTACCACCAAATTATCACGAGTTTCCCGCTACTTTACTATAAGTTACAAAGCCGCTTTTAAAAAGCTAAAAACTTCATAAAAGCAAATCGTTGTCGTTGTTTTTGTATTTAATAGCCTTTAAAAGCTTTACAATGCCTTTATTTAACTAAATTATTTAACTTACAGGAGGTTTATAGCCTTTAAAGTTTAAAGTCTTTAAATTAAGGCTTCTACATGCCTTAAAAAGCTTTTGTAATTTAGAACGTCTTACTTTTAAGAGAAAAAATTGCTTTTACAGCCGTTAGACTTTACTTTAACGTTCAATAGTGTCGTTGATTTAAAAGAAACTGTGTAGGATGTTTTGCGTTAGCAACACATAAAAGCAAGTCGTTGCCGTGGTTGTTAAGTTTTCCACCCACCCCAAATCCGTTGTCGTTAGAGGCAGTCCTTGCTGCTTTTAGCGTGGTTGTTTATTGCACCAGTAGGTAGAAACTTAAACCCATACTGTGACTGCCTCATCTTTAAGTTAAACTGTTATAAAGAAGTTTCTCATTTCATGTTTTTCTTTTGCCTAGTGTCTTTCAAGGCCTTTTAGGTTTTAGCCGCTTATTTTAAAAGCAGCATATAAATCACTTAACTTTTAAACTATATGTTACTTCTTATTATATTATTGAGTATTATATAATTAGGGAGCTTTAGATGGCTATTTTTAGTCGACATTGCATATATAAATGTGGGCTTTGACAGACAGTAATGTGGGCTTTGACAGACAGTAATGTGGGCTTTGACAGACAGTAATGTGGGCTTTGACAGACAGTAATGTGGGCTTTGACAGACAGTAATGTGGGCTTTGACAGACAGCATACTAGTTTTAATTATTATGCTCTGTATTTTATATTGATCAATAAGCAAACAATTATTTTATGGATTTATTATATTAGCTTTAGATATGCACATAAGTGTATGTAATTATTGCAAAGTTGTTATACATTAGTTTATGTTCAATTAGCATTCATCGTAATTTATATATTAAATATTTTGTTTTAAATTTATATTATTGATATTTAACACAAAGATTTTGTTCTTACTTTGTTCATGTGAACTGGCTCCATGTGAATAAATATTAAAATTATTATTTATGTTTCGCTTGTTGCTACATAGTCGTCAACAGTGTATTTGTACTATATATAAATCAGCCGAACTAGTATAGTTGTTAATGAATTAAATAATGACAAAATTATTTATCTAATATGTTATACACCCGATATTGATTAATTTATAAAGCTATTTGAATTACATTTTTTTGTGTCAATCGTAGGTGTGAAAAGAATGTGCAATTGCTTATACATATTCCATCGAACATAATTTTTATTGTCTTGCTTATTCCAATACAATTGGTTATTGCTAAGGGGATTTTTGTTTGCGTCACAGTAGCACCAATTGCATATCTTTTTTTCTTTTAGTTCTTCAAGTCCTTTTTCAAGTCGATTTATCACATAACGCTTAATATGTCTATCATCTTTTGGTTCTTTTATGCTTGGTATCGCATGTATTAAATCCTGTATCGTTGTGTCTATTCTTATAGTGTCTTGGTGTTGTTTATTTTGTTTTGTCCGACATAAAATTGCTAATTTAAATATTGTTTGAGCAGCTATATCACTAGCTTGCCAATAATACGATGGTAATTCCATAATAGGTGAATTAAGCAAGTAATTGGCTATTTCCGTCGTGAAATTAACAGCAATTTCTCCGCGACTAGTATTTATCTTGCTAGATAGTATACGCATACTGTAATTTATAGATTTTGGTTGTTTTCTCCATTCATAGATCAGATCTTGCCAATCAATACGCATGTTAAATAATATTTCGAAATCGTTCAGTATTTGTTCTTTGAGTGATCTATAACCTTCAACTTTCCTAAGTTTCTGATAATCGCTTATTAAAAATTTTACAATTGTATTCACATTCTTTCCTAATACTTTTAAATGAGAGTTATTATCATTTAATAGTTTAATAATAAAAGTCAGAAGCTTCTGCGTTGTTACATTATATTTTTTTAGTTGCTCATTAAAATCAGCAAAAAAAACAAAGCCATGCCTAGTTATAAATTTTGCTTCACCGTTTGTATTTATCCCTTTATAATCCATACTTCCATAAACAGAATTGCTTCCTACAGAATTACGTACCCTAGATACATCTCCAGTATGTATCCATATGTTATTCTGCTTGTGTCTGACTTTATTTTTTGTTGGTAGCATTTTTATCTCCTTTTAAGTTATAGCTTATATTATTTAATTATAAAACAACGCCTTCGAAATCAAAATATTACTGTTAATCTTACATTATAAAGGCTATGTATTAATCGCCTCAGAATTGAACTTAGTGTGATTATAAAATTCATATATCCATATATATCTATTTACATTAGATAGTAAATCTATTTATTTGAGATTCATATTTGTAATCTATATTGTGAGTGAATAGTTTGCTATCATCTTGCTGCGTAGGTGCACAATGCCTTAATGTCTGCAAGACAAGAAGTAAATGCCTCTTTGTAAGTATCATTATCTCCACCAGCTATTAACGCCTTGTTTTCATATGCACCGATTAATTTAATACCGTTATCTATGTAATGTTTTAATGTACCAATATCTGCTTGTATCAATTACTACTGCTCCTTCGAAATGGGCTCTGTGTGACCACCATCTTGATGGTTTAGTGCAAATATCTCCCTCAATTGACTTTGTAGCCAGTTAAAGTAATACATGAATTGAAGTAACATATTTTGTTATTTAATTATTTGCTTTACGAAGATCTTCAATTGCTTTTTTTGTTTCCTGATAGTGTAAATTGAAATCGTTCCCTGCTTACCCTTTGACATAGAACTGTATTTTTACGATGTAAACCCTCAAATTGCAAATATCTCGGGCAGTAAAATTTGGATTAATCCTAGCTCCTTCATTTTCTTCCTCCTCTTTTAATAACATTGATGGCGACAATATGCAAAGCGCTCAATAACCTTCTTTGATATTTACAGCGTCAACTGCTGTTATTGCTCTTAAATTAACCATATGCTTAAAATTCCAAGATACAATAGCATTGCAACTATTTACTGTAGCCACAGCTATATGACTAGCGTCATTCTTACTTTTTTGAGACAAACCACACCCTTTAAGATATTTTTCAGATAAATTCTCTGATTCTATATTGTGTTTTACTTCTTCATATTTGATATTTGCAAGCGTGGAGCGCATAAAAGAACGTTTTGGCTTGAGGCCAACGAGATATTTTCACATTGCAATATCAGATATTAAAATATCATAAACATCATTAACAACATCTTCCCAAAGTTTAATAGTATCTGTCATCTTCTTGAGGAGCGTCAGATGCGCAAAGATGACTTATCACCGATGTGTCTAGATAAATCTTTAGGTTTTTATTTTCCATTGTTTGTGTCTCCAAGATCATCAACCCAAAGGCAACAG
>BNVV01000036.1 GCA_025998355.1 Endomicrobiia bacterium | reverse complement strand
GGCCCTGCCGATAAGGGCGGGGTTAAATACATTGGCCCCCAGGCCGCCGAAAAATTCCTTAGCCACCACAACCGCGAAGATCGCCCCCAGGAAATACGGCTTTGTGGCGAAGAAAAAGGCCGCTCCTGCGGCCGCTGTATCGGGGGCAGCCAAATGAAAAATATATTAAAACTTGCCCTGTCCCTCATGGTTTTCGCCACCGTGGCCTGCGTGGGCTTGGCCTTTGTATATGAGGGGACTAAAGAACAGATCAGCGTGAATCAAAGCGCCAAACTCAACAATGCCTTGAAAGAGATTTTTGGTGAGGACACCGAATTTGACGAGATTAAGGATCTTCCTGCGAGCAGTGACGGCGCCGTTACTTTTACCGCGGCCTATAGGTTAAAGAAAGAAAATACGGTTACCGGTATGGCGCTTACCGCCCAGGATACGGGGTTTAGCGATATTCTTGAGGCCCTTGTGGGCATCGGATCCGATGGGAAGATTGTGGGGGTGCGGGTACTCAAAGACACCGATACCCCCGGACTTGGGGCCAAGGCAGCGCTGCCCACTTTTTACGGACAGTTTGCGGGCATGACCGCCGACGGCACTATCAAGGTTACAAAAGACGGGGGCGCGGTGGAAGCAATAACGGCCGCCACCATTACCAGCCGGGCTGTTTCCCTCCTGGTAAATACAGCGGGGGAAGCGGGCAAAAAATGGCTTGCCGCCGAGGGGGCTCTGAAATGAAATTCTGGAAGATATTTTCCAACGGCCTTATAAACGAGAATCCCCTTTTGATTCTCATGATTGGCCTCTGTTCTTCATTGGCGGTTACTACCAGTGTTGCCAACGGTATCGGCATGGGGCTGTCCATGACCTTTGTTCTTCTGATGTCGGAACTGGTTATTTCAATTTTTAGAAAATTGATTCCCCCATCGGTACGTATTCCGATTTTTATCATCGTAATCGCCGCTTTTACCACCATTATTGATTATGTGCTCCAGGCGTATTTCCCTGATCTGTCGGCGAGCATGGGGCTTTTCATTCCCCTCATCGTGGTAAACTGCATTATCATGGGGCGGGTCGAAGCCTTTGCTTCCCAGCAGCCCATCATCAACGTTATCCCCGACGGCCTGGGCATGGGGCTGGGTTACACCTGGGTGTTGGCGGCAATCTCCCTGGTGCGGGAACTTTTGGGGAACGGTTCCATACTGGGTTTCCCGGTACTGGGATCAGGCTATACGCCCATATTGTTTTTTGCCCTGCCCCCCGGCGGATTTCTGGTCTTCGCCCTCTTTATCAGCCTGGGGCTTTTTCTAAAATCGCGGGTTAGCAGTAATACTGTTAACCGTGATAAAGCGGGGTGCTGCTGATGAACCTCTTTAGTATTTTTATCAAGGCCTTTCTTATCGACAATATTGTCTTTATGAGTTTCCTCGCCCTCTGTCCCTTCATCGGCATGAGTACCGATGAGGATAAATCAATAGGGATGGGCCTTGCGGTTACCTTTGTTACGGTCCTTGCGACCTGCGTTACCTGGCCCATTTACCGGTTTATTCTTGAGCCGCTGGGCCTCAAGTTTTTGCAGACCCTGGCTTTTATTCTGGTCATAGCCGCATTGGTACAGCTGGTGGAATTCTACCTTAAAAAGAGTGCGCCGGCCCTCTACGGCGCTATGGGGATTTACCTGGCCCTTATCACCACCAACTGCGCCATACTCTATGTAACCCTGAATAATATCTCCAAGGAATTTGGGTTTATTGAATCCCTGGTATATGCGGTCGGCGTGGCCCTTGGTTTCCTCCTGGCCCTGCTCCTCCTTGCGGGGATACGGCGCCGGATCAAAACCAGTCCTGTTCCGGCTTTTTTAAAGGGCACGCCGATACTGTTTATCTGCGCATGCCTCCTTTCCATGGCCTTTATGGGCTTTAGCGGTTTAGTCAAATAAGGATTTTATTATGAACATAGTACTTATAACCGCCATTTTTGCGGCTCTGTTAGCTTTTATACTCGGCGCGGCTCTGGGCTTCTTCAAGAAATTTTTCGCCGTTCCGGAGGACCCCCTTGTCGGGCAGATACGGGAATGTCTCCCCGGCGCAAACTGCGGGGCCTGCGGTTTCCCCGGCTGTGACGCCTACGCCGCCGCGGTAGCCTCCGGTCAGGCGGAAATAAACCATTGCACCGTGGGGGGCGTAGCGACAGCGGAAAAACTTTCCGCCCTGGTGGGGGGCAATGCCTCGGTAATTCCGGTGGTGGCGGTGCTGGCCTGTCAGGGCTCATCGCTGCATGCACCCAAAAAGGGCAACTATACGGGCCTGCAAAGCTGCCGGGGGGCAAAGCTCTCCTCCAATGGGACCAAGCTCTGTTCCTGGGGCTGCCTGGGCTTCGGCGACTGTACCTTGGTCTGCCAGTTCGGCGCGCTTCGCATGGGTGAAAACGGGCTCCCCAGGGTGGACTACAGCAAATGTACGGGGTGCAAAGTCTGCATCGCCGAATGTCCCCAGATGCTCCTGAAGGAAGTCCCCAGGGACCGTCACGGCGCGATGGTGCTCTGTTCCAACTGCAACCCCATCAAACCCATGGTGAGCAAAACCTGTAAAATCGCCTGTATCAAATGCGGGATGTGCGTAAAGAATTGCCCCCAAAAGTGCATCGTCCTGGAAAACAACATCCCCGTGGTGGATTACCGTAAATGTATTTCCTGCGGGACCTGCGCGGCAAAATGCCCGACCAAGGTGATCAAGATTTTGGAGAAGGATGTCATTTAGAATAGTAAATTATGAATTTCAGGCGTATACTTTTTCATACTTTATAAAAAAATATAAAAAACTGCGAAAAATATTGACAAAATACAATTCCTTATATATAAAGAACTAAGCAAAATATTTTTTTGCATAGGCGCTGTAAATTGATGCTTGGCATGAAATTTGCTATTATTATAATGTGCCGGTTAAAGCGGCGCAGATTTCAGATGGCTTAAAAGGAGGTAATACGTGAACAAAGAATCTAATTCCTTATATTATAACGAATTACCCCCCCCCACCCCCCCCCAGACCGTCCGAAAACTAAGTCTCAAACAGTTCTATTCTTGAAATATGCCTAATGTTACCCGCCCAATTCCTGGACGCAGCCGTTTTCTTCGGAAACATCGGAGTCTCTAGCGTTTCAGAGTCCCTTTTTGCCCCTGGCGGCTCTTTTCACTTATGCTTTCGTTAAAGCCCCCAGTAATCTCCCGGCTCCCAGCAGGGAGACCGCCCGTTTAAAGTTATAGGCCATAAAGGTGAGCGATAGTTCCCCGGTTACTTTTTCTGTTCCCTTCAATAAAAGATACCCACTGTCCAAGGCACGCTTCACCGTTCCGAAGGGATGCTCGGAAAGACATTTTCGGTTGTCGAGTTTTTTGCGGTCCACCTTGAAGTGAAGCCGTACAACTTTTTTCGTCTTCCGAAGCTTAACACCGGTACGATTTTTGACCGCCTTTTCCTTTCCATCCTGTCCATAGGCGGCACAGGCTATCTGCGTATCCCCGCTTTTGAAATCAACTTCCTTGTACTTCGATTTGGTACACCGGCGCTTACAATTCGTGCAGGCCAGCTTGTTGCAATACCGCACTTCCCCATTCTTCTTTGCCGACTTTGCCCGGAGGAGAGCCCCACCAGGGCAATAGACCACGTCTTTGGTAAGGTCCCGGATAAAATAGCCTTCCAGCGCTTTTTCCACCTGCCCATCTTCCTCCGGGGTTTGCGCATCGCCCTGCACGGCGGCTTCCCTTTCGGCGGTATCGTCCCTGGCATATAGCTTCTTTTCGACCACCTCTGCTTTGGTAATAACTTCTGAGTATACCGCAGGTATTACTCCGGCCCGTAAACATTCCTTGATGTCCCCAACTTCTATGCTGTTCCGCTGTGCCTCATCTATCTCCCGCTCCTCGTACTCAGTTTCCAGTTCAAATCCATCGGAGCCCTTGGCGGGAAACACATGGGGGATGATTCCCGCTTCAAGACAGTTCATCATATCCGTTTTATCAGGATAGCCCTTGTCCGCTACAGTTTCGATAATGGGTAGCGAGAAGGCTTCTTTCATCCCGGTTGCCACCGTTTCCAGCAGCCCGCTATCCGCCGGATGATCGGTAACCACAAAGTCCGCTACCAGGTGGCTCCCCGCATCCACCGCCGTCTGCACGTTGTAGCACACATTAAAACCGCCATCGGCCACTTTCATCAGCTTGGATTCCCGATCGGTCAGCGATAGCTGCTTCTTTCCTGTCTTCTCCATTTCCTGCTGATAGCTTTCGTATAGTTCCTTCCGCTCCCGCAGCCCCTTCACCTTTTCTTCTATCTCTTTCGGGCTGAACTGTCGCGGGTCTCCCTCTTCTTTGTCTTCCGTATCCAGCATCAGCAGGTATTCGGTGATATGGCAGTCTATCCTTTTCAATCGGTCATCGAGTTTATTCTGCGTGAAGTTCCGGTCCTTCGCATTCACCGCCTTGAACTTACTCCCATCTATGGCTATATAGTCTTTCGTATACAGATGCAGCGTGTCGCATAACCGGTTGAACTCCCGGAACACTTCCTTCAAGGCCTTCCGGTTGTCTTTCCTGAAATCAGCTATGGTTCTGAAATCCGGCGTCAGTTTGTTCAACAGCCACATCAACTCCAGGTTCCGTTTGGCCTCTTTCTCAAGCCGCCGCGAAGACCGGACCGCGTTACAATAACCATAGATATACAGCTTGAGCAGATCCCGCGGATCATAGGGTGGCCGCCCTTCCGCACTCGGCGCCGCACGGTTAAATCCGCATTGAAACATATCCAGGCCGTTTACAAATGCGTCAAATATCCTCACCGGATTTTCCGGGCCGATATAGTCTTCCACTCTTTCGGGGAACAGTATCGTTTGCTGCCGCTCTATACCTACCTTGTATGCCATGGCCTCCCTCCTGCTTTGGTTCACTCTCCCCTTTATAGCAGTTCTATAGCTTTTTGGCTAGTTTTCGGACAGTCTGCCCCCCCAGCAAGTAAAGAATACTTACTAAAATCGAGTGACCGGAACGCGCCTGCGGGCACGCTCCATATCCGTAATATCCTCCGCGAAATCTATCGAACGGCCCAGGAAATCCATGCCGAGCTCGGCCCCGGCTACCGGCGCAAACGCTATGCGGGCGCGCTGGCCGCGCGCTACAGCGGCCAGCGCTACGGTTGCGAACAGGACGTGATCCTGCCGTGTATTGCGGGGATGCCGCAATACGGTCCGCCGGAGGACCCCGCAGAATTCATCAAAGCTGATTTTACCTTCCTCAACCGCAAAGTACTGGTCCGGGTTGTCCTTTACCAGTGGGAAATAACGCCCGGTGTCTGCCGCGATCTCTGGTGGCGTATGAACGTCACCGGGGTTCCCCTGGGGCTTATTCTGAACTTCGGCAGGCCGGAATTTAAATACAAGCGGGTGGTACACCACAAATACCTGCAGCAGTGGCAGGAGGAGCGGCAGGCATGCCGTTTCCGGGAAGGCCCACCCCTGGCATTATTGGCATAGCAAACAGGCTTTAACCCGCGGAAAGGGTATGCCTGTTCGTTGAACCGGCCCGCCCCGTGGATTTCCCCGGAAAAGTCAAGAAATAGGAGTGATTTTATGATTAATAAAAGGATCGCAATGATTCTGGGGCTGATCGCCCTTGCAGCATTGCCGCTCGCCGCCCAGGATATCCAGGCGCCGCCGTCCATAGGGGCGCCGAAGTCGACTACCAAGACCGCCACGGCGGATCGAATTGGTACCGATGTGGACAATTTCCTGGATTACACCGGACATACCGGTGTCAAATTTGACAACTGGTTCGGCTATGCGGGTTATGAAAGCCTCGCGTCCGTGGGCTATGCCCGCAAGCTGGGCTCCATCTACCTGGGCGCATGGTATAAGGGCAATGTGGCCAGGACTCAGGCAGTCTCGGGGCTTAGCTGGTCTGGTCCCGGTAGTACTAGTATTATCGGTAATGGTATTAATATCAATCTGAACGATCTCATCAACCCCGTCTATGACGCTTTTGGTGAATTGCAGTCGACCACGAAGAGTACCGGTCAGGATAACGCTGACGGCATTGTAACCGACAACCAGCTCCAGGCTCTTATCGGCTTTGGCAATATGGCGGTTAAGGTGGGCTTTCGGGAATTTCTCTATTCCCAGCCGGATTATACCAACATCTACGGCGCCAACCAAAACCAGACAATGACGACCCCGGGGAGCGGCACGGTGGCCTATGCCAATGCGCTTGAATCCTTCTCCGACCTCCACGGGAACCTGCAGCCCAATGTGGGCTGGGGCGCAGCCTTTGCGCTGGGCAAGTTTACCCTAAAGCCCAAGGCTGAAGTTGCGATTGCCATTGTCCAGGATGCGCGGGAAACGGTGGTCAAGGACGGTACCAGCGTTTACGGCAACGGAGCCGTCACCTCCAAGAAATCCGGATACGCGAACAATTTTGTCCGGCCCTCAATTACGGTGGGCGCCGATATCGCCCTGCAAGGGAAGAACGGGGGAACCTGGACGCCGGGTATCGCCTACAACATCTTCTTTGATGTCTACAGCAACGATTACGATGCCTACGGCTCAAGCGGTACGGTCAAAGGTACGGTGAATTATACCGCCTCCGACACCATCAGTGGTAATGAGTCCACCCATGTTGTTACTGTAAGCCCCATCAGCACAGTGGTAACTGATACGGCAAAGATCCGCGTCGTTGAAAAGTCCGCGGTGTACAATGTAATTACCCCCGGCATTTCCTATTCGGACAACTTCGGCGACCGGGTCAAGTTCGGCTTTAAGGCCCAGGTTCCCGTCCACTTTGGTTCCAGAACTGAGTCTTCCTATTCCGAAACTACCGCAAAGACCGACACGAAGTACACAAGCGGAACTTCGACCCATCAAACACAGGTCACCAGGCAAAACCAGCAGGAAACAGTTACTTCCCAGTTCCGCATAAGCCCCAAAATCGACGTGGGAACCAGCTATCAGGTTATCCCCGGAAAGCTGGCCCTGAACGCCGGTGTAAGCGGTACCTTCGGCTACCGGTCCACCGAGGCACGCCAGACCCCCAATGGGTATTATGTACAAACCACCTACACAACCGATGAGAATGGTAATGTCACTACAAACAACAAAACTGTCAACGTTGATTCCACTGTGAATGACCAAGTGACCAAGGTCTATGCCTGGGACGCCTTTACCCCCACCTTCGGGGCGGGCCTGACAATCAACTTTACCGAGACTTTTGCCCTGGATGCGGCGTTTATTAGTAGCACCACTGTGAATCTCGGCACGGTTCAGCTTTTGCTGAGCCTCAAGAAATAAGGAGTGTATGATAGATGAAAAACAAGTTTTTATTGATCCTTGCCGCTGCCGCCGCTTTTGCGGCCCTCAGCTGCACCCCGGCGCTGGAAGTTACCGCCCCGGACCTGGGGAATTTTAACGATTCCAAGAGCGCGGTGTATGGCACCGGCAGTGTGACTTGGGCCGACTTTTTCACCATTGATACGCCGATACCTTTAGACACCGCTGCCGGGGATTCCAGCGGAGCCAACAAGACCGTAAAAATTACCTTGAATACGCCCGCCAGTGGTTATTACCTCGACCTGCTCCGCAAGACCGGCGCCGATTTCGAGGCGGGCGTGAAGGAAGGCTTTCAGTTCATCAGCTTTACTTCCGCCGGTACGAGCGCGGCCAGTGTGGCCGGTGAGGCCGCGATAACGGTAGAATCCGTTACCCGGAACGGCAATGATGCCTATGTCAAGCTGGCCCTTCCCACCACTATTTCCGGGAATATCCAGATTCGGGCACTAGCCGACAAGCTGACCTATAACAACGGTAATAAGGTGGACGGGGACGGCAACAAGATCCCCGGCGAAGAGTTCTATGACGATTATTACTACCCCCTCATTTCAGTAGCCAATGCGGCCAACGCTTATCCTTCGGTCAGTAAGCAAAAGTACTCCGTCAGCTTTGGTACTCCCACTCCTGACGCGGTTGACTATACTGCCCGTACGGTTAAGGTTAGACTGACATATAGTGCCTACTCCAACGATGCCTCCGATTATACTTCAACTTTAGGCGGTTTATACAAAGTGCAGAAGTATGACCGGACTTCGAGGCAGTGGGCGGACTATGCCGGTGTTACCGCCTGGGCCCGCGAATCTGGTAATCCTGATCAATTCGCCGCCACCGTTAGCGGATTGGCAAACACGGATGCTTTCCGCATTGTCGAGATCAACCCTTCGGGGTTCGAGACCGCAGTGGATCTTTTCGGCCATAAACAGCGGTTAATTGGTGTCGGCAGCAGCTTCACCACTCGTAACAAGGTTTACGTGGCAAGCACCTTTCCCGGCGTTGTAAACGGCATAGGAGGCGAAAACTATGTACAAAACACCGGCAATCCTTTCACCCTCTTATCGGCTGATCCAACCCTTCCCGGAAACAGAGGGGTGGTCCTGAAGTTCTCGTTCCCGGCTGTTACCGTTGGTAACCTGGGCCTTAACGATATCAATCTTGCAAACTTCAAGAAGGGCTTTAAGATTGGAACCGATGGTAGTGGCTCGAGCTTTATCCCCATCATAGATGCGAAACTGGTTTACGATCCATTTTACGCAACCGGGTTTGCCTCCGGTGTTCCCACCCGTCTTGATGTGTACCTTGATCCCGCTTACGTGAAGGTCAGCCAGACCAGGTATCTCTTCTTATCCCCCGCCTATGGGTATAAGGGCGATAATGCTGCAGTAAACCTTGTTAAACCGGGCGTATTCGGTGACTACAACAATTACGACCAGGTGATTTATGATAATGGCGAGTACCAGACTGACTGGGTCGGTTCATTCTCATTGGGTCCGCAGTTCTAATTTTCCTGAAAGCGGGCTCCGCGCCCGCTTCTCCACCCCTTCCCGCGAGGATGGGGTGGTTTTTTTTAGCCTAAGTGAACGCCTATGGCGCCATGCGCCAAAAATGTCTGGCAAATGGATATAATGGTCGATTCATCGATTTGGATAAATTTTTTCAATAATTATAAATCAAAAGAAGCTGATGAATTGCAAAAGTTTCATAAAGATCAGGATTTTGAATTAATAGCAAAAGAAACAAAATTGAAAATACATAAATTGTAAAGTATGCCAAAAAGTTTCCTTCATTCTTTTTTAAGCCTGTGCTAAACTCATCCCCATGAATATTACAGAAACGATTCTGGCCGCCCGTGCGGATTTAGCGGGGCTTACGGTGTTTTCGCCCTTGCGGGATCATCCCCTGCTTGGGGCTTTCGCAGCCCTCCTGGACGAGGCCGCCGTTGTACCGGGTCCTGCCGTAGCGGGCTCCGGTACAACGGTTTCCGGCTTGCAGCAGGTCCACGCGCTCAACCTTGTCAGTCGCTGGGCCGCATTTACGGCGGCTGTCATTAAATATTCGCCAGAAGGCGCCTTCCGCCCGGCTATTGCCTTCCTTGCCCTTACCGCAGACAATCCCTTTACCCTGGCTGCCGAAGCGGGCGGCGTCGGTGATATGGGTGGCGGCGAAGACAAGCTGGCCCCGGTGCTGCGCATTGCCGCCGCAGGGGACCTGGACCGGCTGGGCCGCATCGCCGGCTTCGACCTGGCGGCCCTGGGTCTTCACCTGGGGGGCATACTCCGGGATACGGGGCTTGGGGACGCGGCGCAGAACATTGAAGCGGAGGCCCGGGCCTTTTGGGCTGCCGAGGGGAATACCGCTGAACCGCAGGACATTTTTCCGCACCAGGACAACTGGGGCGCCGCCCTGCCTGCGCTGGCAGAATATATCCGCAGCCACGGGGCAGGCGACCTGGGGCTCTACCGGTCCTTCTTCTGGGCGGGCGGCGCGGGGGGAATGGGCTGTGGAGGGGATGCGGCGGAGGGAACCGCAGCATTACTGCGGCCCGTGCGGAACGGGGACCCCATCGCCCTTGCGGACCTTTCAGGCTACGAGGATCAGCGGTCGGTGGTGATCGCCAATACCCTCCGTTTTCTGGAGGGCAGGCACGCCAATAATCTGCTCCTCTACGGGGACCGGGGTACGGGGAAATCCGCCACGGTTAAGGCGATCTGCAACGAGTATGCCCCCCGGGGCTTACGGCTTCTGGAAGTGCGGAAGGGGGACCTGTTTCAGCTGCCCCGAATTCTCGACACCCTGGCTGGCAGGCCGCTGCCTTTCATTGTGTTTATTGATGATTTGTCCTTCGAGACCACCGACGATTCCTTTACCTGCCTTAAGGCGCTGCTTGAGGGCGGTGTGGAGGTCCGGCCCGCAAACGTGGTGGTCTACGCCACCAGCAACCGGCGGCACCTGGTCAAGGAACGGATCGCCGACCGGCCCACATTGGCTGCGGGGAACCCCGCTGACGGGGAAGTACGGGCCTTCGACACCATGCAGGAACAGTTCTCCCTGGCGGATCGCTTCGGCCTTACGGTGGTCTTTACTTCGCCTAATCAGGATGAGTATTTGAACATCGCCTGTTTTATTGCGGAGAAGCGGGAGCTTCTGAAAAGCGTTACTGTGGATAGTTCGCCGCAAGATGAGGAAACGCGGCGGCTGTTCCGGGAGAACGCCCTGCGCTGGGAAAAGTGGTTCAACGGACGATCTCCCCGGACTGCGGCGCAGTATGTGGACTGGGCCGCTGCGGGGGCGGGCTTTCCCTGGGAGTAGTCCGCATTTTCGCTGCGCGAGCATCTGATTGAGTTCCTTGCCGGCTTACACCCAATTCTCAAGCTTCAGTTCTTTTATTCTTTGGAATTCTTTCGTATTGTTTGTTACCAGTGTATAATCCCTGTTTAAAGCCTGGGCGGCAATCTGCATATCATAGGGACCAATCACCTTCCCCAGGCTTTCCAGTTCGGTGCGAATGATTCCATAAAACTCCGCATCCTGTGCGTCAAAATCGATAATGTCAAAGGGGGATACAAAATGCAGTAATGCTTCTCTGTTTCTCTTTCGGTTACTGCTTTTAGAGACCCCATACTCCAACTCGGCCAGGGTTACCGAAGATAGTTTAATATCACTGATATTTATTGATTCTATTTTTTTTGTAACATTTTTTGGTTTTTTATTGATGATATAAATACAGATATTGGTATCCAGTAAATACACGATCACCATTCCCGTTTTTGCGTTTTGGGCTGCCATCGTCCTTCGGCAAAACAATCGGGGGTAAATTCAGAAAGGCTTTTCCTGAAAAGTTCCAAAGGGTCTTCTTTTGATAAAAGAATAATGGCGCCGCCTATTTTCTGCACAAACAATTCTTTTTCAGTAACCTGACACTCTTTTGGCAATCGTATTGCCTGACTGTTCCCGCTCTTAAAAACTTTGGTACTTTGCATATCCAAACCCCACATTAAAGTATATACACCAATATATACTTTTGTCAATGCCTATATCTCCCTTTGAGCTCCACTACCGTTAATTTTCCCTGGAAGCCTTGGTAGCGCAGGAAAGCGCCGGTGTCAATGTTGATCATGCCGTTGCAATCCTCCGGCTCATCCACAAAAGTATGGCCGCAGTACACCCGTTTGATGCCGGGGATTCGTATCTTTTCGGGGTACCTGCCGCGGTACCAGATAATCTTCTCCAGATATTTTTCCGGGTTATTTTCTATTTCTTCCAGCGAATCAACATCGGGCAGGCATGAATGGAGGATCAGGGTGTCATCAACTTTGATGATGAGGGGAAGCGTGTCGACGGCCTTGGCCAATTTTGCGATATAGTCATAACTTTCCTTGTATTGCCAATCGCTGCCGTTGTGGTAGGTGTAGTTTTTGTAAAGCCGGGTATATTTTAAGTAGAGTTCCAAAAACATGTGTTCGTGGTTTCCCATGACTGTATAAAGCCAGTTTGCCTGCATGTAACCTAAAGCATCCCGGGACCTGGGGCCCCGGTCAAACATATCTCCTACGCAGAACAGGCGATCCGTTTTTGGATCGAAGCGGTTTTTCCTTAACTGATATTCCAGATCGTCAAAACAACCGTGAATGTCCCCGCAGACAAAATCGCGGCCGGTTTTGTTTTTTTCAAAGCGCTGTACCACAGTCCAGGGTTTAGTCATCTTGTTTTGCCATCTTTTTCAGCAACAGCTTAAAATATCAGTACAAAGGTTCCAATGGCGACCAGAGAACCGCCGATGACGGCTTTAACGGTGAGGGTTTCCTTTAACACCACAAAGGCCAGTATCATGCCGATGACCACGCTGGAAGAAATAGAAAATAACCCGGAAAAATATCTGGAGAAGATTATCTGGTACCGCGGCAGGAGATCGGA
>BNVV01000035.1 GCA_025998355.1 Endomicrobiia bacterium | reverse complement strand
ACGTCAACATTTGTTAAGACAAAAGAAGAGGCGCCTGCAATTTCCCTACCAGTAAAATCGCCTCCGTTTACAATAACTTTATTGCCTGTCATTGATACAACAGTACTACCACGACCAACACCAGCGCCATATGCCGAACCAACTCTTGCTCCATCTTTGATAATTAAAGTATTATTGTTTGGGTCTAGCGAAAATGGGTAGGTTCCATTCGGTTTATCAGAATTACCAGCGACAAAAGGGAAATCTCTCTGTCCATTATCATCAATAGTAGGAGTAAGAGCAAAGTCAATCGTTATTGTATGCTCTCCCAAACAAATGCTAGTACAAGCAAACATTGCTATTATTGCTAATATATTTTTCATTGCTTACCATACCCCCATCAAATTTTTATTTTTTTTTACGGCTTCTTCCTTTTAAGCAACGCAAGGCAAAAGGAACAGTTGCCCGCAGGACAATGGCCAATCGCGTAGCTACTTTTGCAATGTCTGCAAGTCGCCGCGGCATCTAGAGACTTTAAATATTAACAACGGTGCGAGCGGCAGAACTTGCTTATCGTGAAATTTGTAAAACGTAATATACCGCAGGAGCAGCAAATATGTAAGAATCGAATCTGTCAAAAACTCCGCCGTGTCCAGGTACTATTTTGCCCGAATCTTTAACACTACCGTCCCTTTTTATAAGGGACTGGGCAAGATCTGAAAGTTGTCCTGTAACCGCGATTACAAGTCCAAGCACAAATGCTTGGCTTGACGTTAAAATATCTTTCATAAATATATGTCTGCAGGCAATAGCGGCAAAAATACCAAAAATAACTCCGGCGGCGGCTCCCCCTATTGTCTTATTGGGACTGACATTTTGCGCAAGTTTATGTTTGCCCAATATAGATCCAAAAGCATAAGCTGCAGTATCTAAAACCCAAACAACTATAAAAAGAAAAAATACCAATTTCATACCACCGTTTAAACTACGTATATACACCATATGCATTAATGACAATGGAATAAAAAAAGACATTAAAAAAGACGTGGCTATTCTTTCTACGCACATATACGGGTTTTTGTTAAAAATTTCTATTCCAAAAAGAACAAGCATCATTGCAATAGCCGAAAATGCAGTTTTATCCAATGGAAAATCTTTAAAGAAGTACAAAAATAAAAAAAATACAGCTGCCATTAAAAGCGAAACAAAAGTATGAGGATTATATTTTTTCGATATAGTAAGACATTCTTGAACACATAAAAACGATACAATAAACATCATTATATAAAAAGAAATACCACTGCAATATACACACGCAAAAATAAGAGGTATTCCCACTATTGCAGTTAATATTCTAGCTGATAACATACACTTGCTCCTGTTAATTATTTACATGGGCAATTATTTTATTTTCCAGTTGACAATTTGTCACAAATTCCGCCGAAACGTCTTTCTCTTCTTTGAAATTCAACTACCGCTTCTTCTAAATCGTGCTGTGTAAAATCAGGCCACAACTTGTCTGTTACGTAAATTTCAGAATACGCAATTTGCCAAAGGAGAAAATTCGATATTCTAAACTCTCCTGAGGTGCGGATGAGCAAATCGGGATCGGCTTGTCCATTGGTGTATAGAAGAGACGACACTATTTCTTCCGTAGGCTTTTTTATACCTTGCTTTGACATCTCCTCAAAAGCGCGTATAAGTTCCTGTCTAGCGCCATAATTTAAAGCTATGTTTAGCTCAAGACCTGTATTCTTTGACATAATTTTACAAGCGTCTTTAATTTCTTTTATTATGTTTTCAGGGAATTTTGACAAATCGCCCAATATTCTTAACTTAACTCCACATCCGCTCAGCTCTTTCAAATCTTTTTTTATGAACTGCCGGAGCAAAGAAAACAAAACCTCGATTTCAGACCGTGGTCTCTTCCAATTTTCGGTAGAAAAAGCATAGATTGTCAAAATCTTGATGCCAATGCTGTCTGCAGCCTTAACAATCTTCTTTACGGTTTTGACACCTTGTTCATGGCCGAAAACCCTAGGCAAAGATCTTTTCTTTGCCCATCTGCCATTTCCGTCCATTATAATCGCTACGTGTCTAGGTATCACACACGACTACCTTGTTTCTTTAGAAATTGCGCTTACAGGACAAGTTGGTTCGCATGCGCCGCAACCTACGCATGTTTCTGGATCAATTTTGTATTTATCTCCTTTTTGATTTATAGCTGCAACAGGACAGTTGCCTGCGCATGCTCCGCATCCTACACATACAGTTTCATCAATTTGGTAAGCCATTTTGCACGTATCCCCTTTTTTTATTTTTTTGTAGAGATAGTTGACCACAACACTCATTATCTATTGCACGGCAATTTGCAAGCAGAAAAACAACAACCGATAAAGCATGTGTTTTTTATGCGTTTGTCATGATATCAACATAAAATCAATGACTATAGCCTGCCATGTTCTCTAGCCCTTACAGTGTTTAGCATTCCTAAAGCTACTTTGCAATTCTTGGTCGCAAACTTCTCTACGGAACTTGTAGGCAACGATTTTAAAACATCAACACAGTCGCCATTGTACAACGTAAATTCTTTTCTTAAGTAATATTCTTTCTTTGCTATTTCAATTTTTGTTTTTTACTACATTTGCGACAAAAGATCTCCTCTTCTTCATTTGCAAACTCTCTTCTTATAAATTCCAGCTTACCGTCAACCAGCCCAAAAACGTCGCAACTATTTGGATTTGCAAATTCTGTTGAACTGCCTTTGCAAGGTTTTATATATCTCAATACTTTACAATTCCACCTGTTCAATTTTAAAAACAGGCCCGTCTTTGCACGTCATTTTTATCTGACCATTTATTTTTATGGCGCAGCCCTGACAGTTTCCTACACCGCATGCCATTTTTTCTTCAAGTGATACAAATCCTCTTACATTTTTTGATTTTGCAATCTGTAAAACTTTTCTAAGCATGGGGGTAGGCCCGCAAACAAACATAACGTCATTTTCATCTAATTTTTCTGACAATGCATCAGTAATATAGCCTTTATGTCCTTTTGAACCATCCTCGGTAGAAACAACAATTTCCCAACCCATTTTTTTAAACTTATCAAGGCACAGTAAATCTCTTTTTGAACGCGCACCGTAATATAAAGTTCCCTTTTTTTCCAATTTGGTGGCAAGAAAATAAACTGACGCTATTCCGGTACCGCCCGCAACAATAATGGGATTTGATTTTTTATAAGTTTCTAGATCGTATCCTTTGCCAAGGGGTCCCAAAAGCTGCAGCTCGCCTGACTGCATTGCAGACAAGATCTTTGTACCTTTTCCAACGACTTTATATAAAAAACTTAAAACATCTCTTTTAACGTCATGAATACTTAGTGGACGGCGCAAAAAAACACCAGGAACACCTATCATAAAGAATTGCCCCGGGGAACAATACCCCGCAACATCTCCCACTCTAATTTTTAACTCAAAATAACCTGTGCATATTTCTTTATTGGAAATTATTTTATAACTTTTGTCAAACCTTTTAAATGCAGGCATACAACCCTCACTAAAACTAATTTGGGGTTCAAATTAACGAACAAATAAATTGTATTATAACACATAGGTACCCATTTTTATAAGGCATTGCTCTGATTTTGGCGTCAAATAGGTAATAATACTTGCCTTCATAATGTTCTCGTTATGTTATCAATTTTATGTTATTTTCGTTTGCCTAGTTGTTGTAGCATTACGACTCAATGTAGTAGCAGTCCTTCTGTTTACAAGGGAAAGCGTTCTTTTTATCGCACGAACTTAACATCAATCCAAATAACGCAATCGCACTTGATATTGCCGACACTGCCTTTGTTTTTGTTTTCATTGGTTCTTCTCCTTGTTTTTTGATATATAATCGCTTCGCTATCTTTTGTTCTTTTTCAGCTGCTTCTCTTTCTTTTTGTTCTCCTTTGGCTGCTTTGAGATTTCAAGTACATGAATATGCGTGCAAGAAAGCATAAACTCAAGGAAAGACAAGCGCTATCTATGCTTGCCATACTACATTGCCTGCCACTATAGTCATAACTGCTCCACCATTAAACTTCCTTCCTACAAAAGGCGAATTTTTACTTTTTGAAACTATACTTTCTTCCTCAAATTTATAAGAATATTTTTGATCTATGATGGTAATATCTGCAATACTTCCTTCTTCTAGAGAACCTCTTGCGGTAAGATTAAAAATTTTTGCGGGGTTTAAAGTCATTTTGGCTATTGCATCAGAGAGACTTAAAACGCCTTTATCAACAAGTTCGTTTAAGATAAGACTTAGCGCAGTTTCAAATCCTATAATACCAAATGGAGCAAGATCGAATTCTCTGTTTTTTTCTTCCTGTATATGGGGAGCATGATCTGTGGCGATACAATCTATAGTTCCATCTGCAAGCCCTTGTTTTATAGCGTCAACATCTTTCTGCTCTCTCAAAGGAGGGTTCATTTTTGTGTTCGCATCATAAACTTTTACAATGTCATCAGTCAAAGTAAAATAATGCGGACAAGTTTCCGCAGTAACTTTTATACCTTTTTCCTTTGCCTGCCTTACCAAACCGACAGATCCTGCAGTTGAAACATGAGCAATATGAAGATAACCACCTGTAAGCTCTGCAAGCATTATATCACGACTTACCATAACTTCTTCAGCTTGTCTTGGAATACCTCTTAAGCCTAAAATTGTGGAATTTTTCCCTTCATTCATAACGCCGTTTTTACTAAGCTCTTTATCTTCGCTGTGCGAAATAACAGGAAGCTTAAACATTTTTGTATATTCCAAAGCACGACGCATAATCTGCGAATTGGATATAGGAAGACCATCGTCGCTTATAGCGACAACTCCAGCTTTTTTAAGAACGCCTATTTCGGAAAGTTCCATGCCTTCAGATCCCTTTGTAGCGCATCCTATGGGGAAAACATTTACAAGTCCTTCTTTTTGCGCTTTGAGAAGAATAAACTCAGCAGCAGGAGCATTATCGATAACAGGTTTGGTATTTGGCATACAAAAAACGGTTGTTATCCCGCCCTTTGCTGCCGAACGTGTACCGGTATATATAGTTTCTTTATCTTCTTGACCGGGTTCTCTTAAGTGAGAATGAACATCAATAAGACCCGGAACAGCTATTTTACCTCTACCGTCAATCTCTTTATCGACATTGCCTGAAAGTTTTGAAACGATTTTACCGTTTTCGATAAAGACATTGCCAACAGAGTCTTTTTTCTGCGACGGGTCAACTATTCTAATATTTTTAATCTGAAGATGCATTTTTTTTCCTCTTTGGACTCAAAAGATATAAAACTGCCATTCGCACAGCTACTCCGTTTGTAACTTGTTCGTTAATTACGGAGTTAGAACTATCAGCAACATACGAAGATATTTCTACGCCTCTGTTCATAGGTCCGGGGTGCATAATCAACACATCAGGTTTTGCTATCGCAAGTCTTTCTTTTGTTAGCTGATAAAACTCAATATATTCATGAACTGACGGGAACAAATTTTCTTTTTGGCGTTCAAGCTGTATTCTCAAAATATTTATAACGTCCACTTTTTTAACAGCTTCGTCTAAATTGTAATATACTTTTACGCCTAAATCTTCAATATTTGTAGGAATTAAAGTAGGGGGACCAGCAACAGTAACTTCCGCTCCCATTTTTGTCAATGCCCATATATTTGATTTTGCAACTCTTGAATGCAGTATATCGCCGACAAGCAATACTTTTAAACCTTCAATTTTCTTCTTTTTTTCATATATGGTGTACAAATCAAGAAGACCTTGAGTAGGATGTTCGTGGAAACCGTCTCCAGCGTTTATTATAGACGCATTAAGATTTCTCGCAAGGATATCAGGCGCGCCTGATAAAGAATGCCTGATAATTATATAATCCACTTTCATTGCCTCAAGAGTTTTGCCCGTATCTATAAGGCTCTCGCCTTTAGCAACGCTTGAAGTATCTATAGACATGTTAACAACATCGGCAGAAAGCCTTTTTGCGGCAATTTCAAAGGAAGTTCTCGTGCGCGTTGAAGGTTCGTAAAAAAGATTTGCTACTGTTTTACCTATCAAGGTAGGAGCCTTCTTAACAGACATTGTAAAAAGACTTTTAAAAGGTTTCACTGAATCCAAGACTGTTTGTAGGTCTTTTTTGTCCAGATGCTCTAGACCCAGTAAGTCTTTGCAGTTAAGAGACATTCCTTACCCTCCTGTAATACCATCTTTTGTTGGTACAACCGTAACTTTATCCACTCCATCGGTTTCTTTGCAATCAACTTTTATAAATTCTTTACTCTTATGTTTTATACCGACATATTTTGCTTCTATAGGAAGCTCCCGGAAACCTCTATCAACCAAAACTGCAAGCTGAATGGATTTGGGTCTGCCAAAACCCATTAAAAAATCCAATGCCGCTCTTACGGTTCTTCCGGTATAAAGGACATCGTCAACCAAAATTATATTTTTACAATTCATATCAAAAGGTATTACTGTATCTTTTATAATCGGCATCCTCAAACCAAAATCATCGAGATCGTCTCTATAAAGAGTGATGTCCAAAGTCCCAAATGGAATTTGAGGCGCATCAACAACCGCAAGTTTTGCAATTTCAGAAAGAATACTTTTTGCCAAAAATACACCCTTTTTTTCTATTCCGACAATGGCAATATTTTGAATATTTTGGTTCTCATCAAAAATATCCTTTGAAATTTTATCTACCGCTACATGAAACGCTTTAGTGTCAAGTATAATTTCTGCCATCTTATTTCTTTAAACCTTCGATATATTTTTCGATTCCGTATTCTTGAAGTTTCAAATCTTCTTTAATAACAGTTTCTGCCATTTTTATTTTATAAGCCTTAAGCCTATCCTTTAAATTATTATCGCTAATAGCTATTATCTGCGCAGCCAAAATCGCAGCATTTGCAGCGCCCGCTTTACCTATTGCAACTGTTGCAACAGGCACGCCTTTAGGCATTTGAACTGTTGAAAATAAAGAATCCAAACTTGCAAGATTTTTGCCATTGACAGGAATAGCTATAACAGGGAGTATTGTCGAAGAAGCAATGACTCCAGCAAGAGCAGCAGACATCCCCGCTGCAGCTATAAAAACTTTTACATTTGAGTTCTCTGCGCCTTCAATACATTGTTTTAAATGTTTGGTAGTTCTGTGAGCTGAAGCGATGTTTAAACTATAAGTTAAACCGAATTCTTCCAGCGTTTTAACAGTTTCGTTAATCAGCTCCACATCTGAACCTGAGCCAACAATGATTGCAACATCGGTTCTGTTTTCCATTTAAAGTCCTCCTACAACGAAATAGCGTTATTCAAAGCAAGATTTTCCTATATCGTGTCTATAGTGCATATTTTCAAAATACACTTTTCGAACGTTTAAATAAACTTTATCGATAGCGTTTTTCATATCTTTTGAAGTTGATGTAATGCCCAGCACTCTACCGCCTGCAGTAACAAATTTTCCGTTTTCGATATTTGTCCCTGCATGAAACACCATAGCATCTTTGTCATCAATGTTTTCAAGCCCTTTTATTTCAAAACCTTTTTTAAAACTTCTAGGGTATCCTCCAGATACAAGCGCTACGCAAACCGAAAATTCTTTTTTCCAATTAATTTTTATACTTGAAAGTTTTTGATCCAAAACCGAAACGCAAATATCAGTTAAATCTGTATCAAGCAGAGGAAGAACTGCCTGCGTCTCAGGATCTCCAAAACGGCAATTAAATTCAAGTACATATGGCAAAAAACCGTTCATAATTATTCCAACATACAAAATGCCTTTATAATCTAATTTTTCAGACTTTATACCGTTAACCACTTTACAAACAATATCTTCAACTTTATTATTTATTTCAACTGTCGCCAAAGGGGACGGAGCATAAGCGCCCATACCGCCTGTGTTAGGGCCTTGATCATTGTCATCTACACGTTTATGATCCCTCGAAGCAGGCATCATTGAATACGATACTCCATCTGTAAACACCAAATATGAAAGCTCTGGACCGTTTATGTATTCCTCTACAATTATGTTTGTTCCAGCGTCGCCTAAAACTTTATCGTTCATCATCTGATTTACTACATCCTGCGCATCTTTTCTACCGTTACATATGTAAACGCCTTTGCCTGCTGCAAGCCCGTCAGCTTTTATTACAATTCTTTTATCTTCTTTGCAGTTTTCTAAAAACTTTAAAGCATCGTTAACATTCGAAAAACTATTATACTGCGCTGTGGGAATATCGTATTTTTGCATAAACTCTTTCGAATATATCTTGCTTGACTCTAGCCTAGCCGCATCTTTTGAAGGTCCAAATATTTTTAAACCCTGCTTTTGGAAATAATCAACTATGCCCAAAGATAGAGGAACTTCCGGCCCAACAAAAGTAAAATCAATTTTATTTGATTTAACAAATGCCACAAGTCTATCAAAATCACTAACTGCAATATCTACGTTTTTTGCAATTTGCGATATTCCACCGTTTCCAGGAGCGCAATATACTTTCTCCACTTTAGAGCTTTTTAAAAACTGTTGGCACACCGCATGTTCCCTTCCCCCGGAGCCTACAACTAGTAATTTCATCGAATACTTCCCCCTGTAATTCTAGACATAAATATTCAATGTTTTTTCGATGTCAATATGTTTTCCAATCTCTCATGAACTTCGTTAAGTAGTTTCATACTCTTAGTTGCTTCATCGGGACTGTCAGGGTGTTTATCAGGATGATATTTCAAAGCCTGCTTTCTGTAAGCTCGCTCAAACATCATCTAAAGTCACGTTTGCTTTAGTTTTATCTATTTCAAGTGTCCTAAGTGTCTCCGTTACCTCTCGTCCTTCTGCTGTTCCTGCTGGTCCCATGCCCCCACTGCTGTCCTCTGCCCCCGCTGCTGCTGCCACCGCTCCTGTTGCTGCTGCCCCACCGCATGTACTGTTGCCCCTGCTGTTGCCGCATATCGCCGCGCCCGCCGTTGCTGCTGCTTCCGTCACGCTGCCATATCCTCCCATCCTTAGACTTCAGCCACACCTTCCCGTCATTCTCAGACTTCAGCCACTCCTTCCCATAATCCGAGTACTTCAGCCACTTCCACCCGTCATTCTTAGACCTCAGCCAATGCCGCCCGTAATCCTTAGACCTCAGCCACTCCCACCCGTCATCCTTAGACCCCAGCCACTCTTTCCCGCGAGACGATTTCAGCCACTTCCACCCGTCATCCGATTTCAGCCACTCCCACCCGTCATCCTTAGATCTCAGCCATGATGCCTTCCCATTATCCGAGTCCAGCCAATTCCACCCGTTATCTTTAGACCTCAGCCACTTCCACCCGTTATTCTTAGACCTCAGCCAATTCCACCCGTCAGGCGAGTTCAGCCACGCCTGCCCGTCATTCTTAGACCTTAGCCACTCCCATCCATCATACTTAGACCTCAGCCACGCCCACCCGTCATCCTTCAAGCTCAGCCATAGCCGCCGCCCGTCAGGCGAGTTCAGCCACTCCCACCCGTCAGGTGACTTCAGCCACCCCCACCCGCCACGATCTCTCAGGAATTTCCGAACATAATCTGCTGCAAGATCCGGTTCTGGTGCTGGCTCTGCCGCTAGGGTAGGCGCTTGCGCTGGCGCTAATGGAGCCACTGATTTTTCCAACGGACTTCCTCCTGTTTTAGGTTCTGTCACTGTTTCTTTCGCTGAGTCTTTGACTGATTTTTCCAATGGGCTTCCTCCTGTTTTAGGTTCTATCACTGTTTCCTCCTATGGGTCGCGAGTTCTGATTCTTTCTCTTTTATTGATTTTGATACTGGCTCGAGCTTGAGCGGTGTTGTTGCTAATCTTTCTCCTTCTCTTGCTTTTGCTCTTTGTGCTTCTTTTATTGTTAACAATACCTCGCAGCTTGCTGCGGGGAATCGCTTAAAGTAGTAGAATTAGGCTATGGAAACGCTTAAAAGATGGACAGCATAGCGCATACAAGATACACTATCATTTTGTAACGCTCATAAGCATAAGAAAAGCTACATTTGGGAATTTAGAGCGTTGTAATAGCCTAATTCAAATAACAAAAGAAATTGAAGAGCGGTACGAAACAGAGTTTGAGCAAGAACAATTACAGCTCTTCAATTTCCTCCGCTGATACCGCGCGTATTGCTTTGCGGAGGTTCATTTAACAAATGCCACAAGTCTATCAAAATCACTAACTGCAATATCTACGTTTTTTGCAATTTGCGATATTCCACCGTTTCCAGGAGCGCAATATACTTTCTCCACTTTAGAGCTTTTTAAAAACTGTTGGCACACCGCATGTTCCCTTCCCCCGGAGCCTACAACTAGTAATTTCATCGAATACTTCCCCCTGTAATTCTAGACATAAATATTCAATAGACCTCTTGCACAACTTGAGTATTAAATTTTAGAATTACACAAATACCTTGCAACCCAAGCCAAATCGCAGTTCAAGGCGTTTTCTGCTATATCCATTCCATCTGACCTGCCTGCTTTCTTTTTGCTTCACAGTACTTCTACTGTACTTTTATATGTTAATTATGCAAGAGGTCTAATGTTTTTTTCGATGTCAATATGTTTTCCAATCTCCCATAAACTTCGTTAAGTACTTTCATACTCTCAAGTGCTTCATCGGGACTGTCAGTGTGCTTATCAGGATGATATTTCAAAGCCTGCTTTCTGAAAGCCTTCGCAACATCATCCAAAGTCATGTCATCTCTTCCTTCTGCCTTTAAAGTTCTCCTAATACTTCCAAGCAGTTCATTCTCTATCCGATACCGCTGGTTCTGCTCCCGATAGTCCTGCTCCCGCTGATTCTTCAGCACATACGACTGCTGCTCTCGCTGTTGTTGCTCCTGTCGCTCTTGCTCCTCTCGCTCTTCCTGCCGTTGCCGCTTCCGCTGTTGCCATCTCTGCTGCTCCTGTTCCCGCACCTTCTTCCCATCCTCAGACCCCAGCCACGTCTGCCCGTCGTCATTTTCAGGCCTCAGCCATGCCTCCCCATCCTCAGATCTCAGCCACTCCAACGCGTCACTCTTTAGCCACTCCCATCCGTCATCCTTAGACCTTAGCCACTCCTTCCCGTCATCCGACCTCAGCCATGCCTTCCCGTCAGGCAATTTTAGCCACCACCACCCGTTAGGCGAGAGCGAGCTCGGCCACGACCGCTTCAGCCACTTCCACCCGTAATCCTTAGACCCTAGCCACTCCTTCCCGTCATCCAACCTTAGCCACGCCTCCCCATCAGACGACCACCTCAGCCACTTCCACCCGCCATTCTCAGACCTCAGCCATACCTTCCCATCATCCGATCTCAGCCATGCCTTCCCGTCAGGCAATTCCAGCCACTTCCACCCGCCATCCCAAGACCTCAGCCACTCCCACCCGTCACCCTCCAAGTTCAGCCATAGCTGCCCGCCAGGTGATTTCAGCCAATCCTGCCCGTCAGGCAATTTCAGCCACTTCAACCCGCCATGATCTGACAGGAATTTCCGAACATAATCTGCTGTAAGCTTGGCATCTGCTGTCGGTTCTGGCGTTGCTTCAGATGTTTGCGCTGGTGTTAATGGAGCCACGGCATGTTCTAATGGGCTTTTTTGCGCATTAGCTTCTGTAAGTGTCGGCTCTGGTGTTGGCTCTGCCGTTGGGGCAGGTGCTTGTGCTGGTGTTAATGGAGCCACTGATTTTTCCAATGGACTTCCTTCCGCTTTAGGTTCTGTCACTGTTTCTGTCACTGAGTCTTTGTTTGAGTCTGGTGCTGGCTCTTGCTCTTTTAATGGAGCCACTGATTTTTCCAATGGACTTCCTTCCGCTTTAGGTTCTGTCACTGTTTCTGTCACTGAGTCTTTGTTTGAGTCTGGTGCTGGCTCTTGCTCTTTTATTGGTTTTGATACTGGCTCTGAGTTAGATGGACTTCCTTCCGCTTTAGGTTCTGTCACTGTTTCCGTCACTGAGTCTTTGTTTGAGTCGGATGCTGGCTCTTGCTCTTTTAATGGAGCCACTGATTTTTCCAATGGACTTCCTTCCGCTTTAGGTTCTGTCACTGTTTCTGTCACTGAGTCTTTGTTTGAGTCTGGTGCTGGCTCTTGCTCTTTTGCTGATTCTGATACTGGCTCGAGCTTGAGCGGTGTTATTGCTAATTTTTCTTCTTCTCTTGCTTTTGCTCTTTGCGCTTCTTTTATTTCTTCTATTCTCTCTGGAGTAGCGGTCCTTCTGTTTACAAACATAGCGTTCTTTTTATCGCACGAACTTAAAGCAAAACTAAATGCAACAAATATGCTTGATATTGCTTTTAGTTTCATCGTTGCTTTACTTTTCCGCTAGTAGCTTTTATTTTTTTCACAATACCCCCTTAGGTAATAATACTCGCCTTCATAATGCTTTCATTATGTTATCATTTTTATGTTATTTTCGTTTGCATAGTTATTGTAGCATCACGACCCAATGTCACTTTTTGTCTCTTTGATCGATATATTTTTTCAATCTCTCATGAACTTCGTTAAGTAGTTTGAACGTCTCAGTTGATTCGGGACTGCCACAGTTTTTATCAGGATGATATTTTCAAAGTCTGCTTTCTGAAAGACTATCTATTCAGCTACTTATATCCATCATTCTTTGATTCCAGCTACCCCTGTCCCTCGCCATTCGAGCTCAGCCACGCCTGCCCGCCAGGTGATCTCAGCCACGGCTACCCGTCACCTGAGTTCAGCCACGCCTGCCCGCCATCTGAGCTCAGCCACGCCTGCCCGCCAGGTGATCTCAGCCACGGCCACCCGCCACCCACGTTCAGCCACGCCTGCCCGCCATCCGAGTTCAGCCACGGCCACCCGCCACCCACGTTCAGCCACTCCCACCCGCCACCCGCGTTCAGCCACTCCCGCCCGCCACCTGAGTTCAGCCACTCCCATCCGCGAGGCACCTGTCCGTCAGGAGAATCCAGCCACTTTCGTCCATCAGGAGAATCCAGCCATGGCCACCCGCGAGGCGATTCCAGTATTTCTTCTATTCTCTCTGGAGTAGCGGTCCTTCTGTTTACAAGGGAAGCGTTCTTTAGATCGGAAGAGCGTCGTGTAGGTAAAGCTTTTGTCAGTACTTGTAGAGTCCGTTGTTCGCCCTATC
>BNVV01000034.1 GCA_025998355.1 Endomicrobiia bacterium | reverse complement strand
AAAAGGTTCAAAATAGTCTAAAAAGATAGATAAGTAATAGCAAAAGACGCTTTGGACTGCGATTTAACTTGATTGCAGGTATTTGTAATTCTGAATTTAATACTTAGTTATGCAAGAGGTCTATTATTTGAATTAGTCTATTACAACGCTCTAAATTCCCAAATATAGCTTTTCTTATACTTATGGGCGTACAAAATGATAGTGTATCTTATATGCGCTATGCTGTCCATCTTTTAAGCGTTTACATAGCCTGATTGTACTACAAGCGGTTCCCCCGCAACAAGCTCAAGCTGCGGGACAATAGTTTAACAATTAAGTAAATTCTCTAGTCATCTGTTAGGCGCGCGGCAGTGGTGGGCCCGGGCGGGGCACTCTGTTAGCCCTATCTTGATCTTCTTTACTCAATGGTGGCGCTTGTGGCACGTATCCCGGTTGTCCTATTGCATCTCTTGTAATTTTAACTGGTTTAACTGGTTCATATGGTTTGCTAGACGAAGACCATGATTCAAAATTAGTTGGTTTATACGATGGTCTATCTAGTTTATATGGTTTACTAGACGAAGACCATGATTCAAAATTAGTTGGTTTATACGATGGTCTATCTAGTTTATATGGTTTACTAGACGAAGACCATGATTCAAAATTAGTTGGTTTATACGATGACTTAACTGACCTAACTGGTCCATCCGTTGGTGTCGGTTCACATTTAGAACATGATTTACACGAACTTAACATCATCAAACCAGATAACATAATCACGTTTAATAACATTGTTTTCGCTTTCATAAATTCTCCTTTTAAATTTAATTTTCTAAATAAACATCAACCAAAGTTTACAGCCAAAATTCGGACAAAAAACAGACACTTTTCATATATAAAACCGGATGAAAACAGACCCAAAAACAACTAAGAGGATTTCTACAGCAAAGGGACAGCTATTGCAATTTTATGTTAGACCTTTTCCAAACCTATATATAATTTTAAATTATATATTTCAAAATTTAAATTAAACCTCAAAAGTTCAAAACGCTTTCTTTTATTTCTGTATCTGTTAGATGTTAGACCTTTTTTCTAAACCAGCACACATGTAGTAACATATACACAGAGATCTGTCAAGAATTTGTAGGATATCACAGGACAAATGCATGAAAAAATCTCTCGGACGACTGATTTTAAACTTGGGTAAATTCCATAGACTGTAATTTGGTATTGTCTGCAGCAATCAAAAATCAAAAAAAAGCTTTCATGCGTTTGTCGTGTAAAAAATCCAAAGCGCTTTCTTCTATTTCTGTATCTGTCAGATACTGTTTTAAATCGCGACTTATCAAGAATTATGTATCCGAGGAGTCAGGGAAAATCAAATTAAAAGCCTGTGTAATTTCATAAGCATTAGCAACAAAACCTGAAGCGTGAAGAAACCGCCATTTATCACCACTGGAGTCTTCCTATATGAGGAAGAAAAGATTTTTGTTGGGATGTAATTTAGGGATGTGAATAGAGGAAGTGATGGAGATTTAAGAACAGAAAGAGAGCTTTTTTAAAAATTTACTGTGTTTTTAGAATACCTATAATTTTCCTTCATGCGTTTTGTCTGACGAGGTTTTACAACAAGTGTAAAATCTAAAAACACATATTTGGACTGTTTTTGTCGTTTATAATTGGGGTTTATAATAAAATATGACAAAACCATAAAAAGAGATTCTATCGTATAGAAAAATATGCCGTTTATTAAAAGCCCACCGGTGTTTTAATCCATTTATCTTTGTTTTATAAAAATCTAATATGTTATGAAGCTCTGCAACAAGTTGAAAAGACGCACACAATTTAGTATAAGTGCATATCGTAGATCCGTGAGTTTTAAGAGTTTAAATTAAAATTGAAAAAGAAACCAGTTTAAGGCGCAGGTAACTTGAGAAATATATTAGCAATAACGGCAATGTTTTGCGTGTGCTAGCATTTGTTTTGGAGATCAGACGTTAACAATTGGCTCTGACGTTGCTAACGAAGAGGATGTTGCTGATGATTCTGCCAATCTGGATGGAGCAGCGGATAAAGCCGGTGTATTGGTCATAGAATCCGTGTGTGGAAGTTACATGTATACATAGGTAAATAAGTGAGCATGGTATACGAGCAAAAGAAAGGGTCTTGCAGGAATGTTAAAGGTTAAGTATGCATCTGGACTCACAAGGGGTGTCTGTGCATATAAATCACAGATAATTATGCGTTAAGGAGCTAAAAACATGTCAGGTCATAATAAGTGGGCAAGCATTAAACACAAGAAAGCTGCAACAGATGCAAAAAAAGGTAAAGTCTTCACAAAAATCATAAGAGAAATTGTAGTTGCAGCTAAAGAAGGTGGATCTCAGATTGATCACAATGCGCGTTTAAGAAAGGCTATAGAGGATGCTAGAGAAGCAAATATGCCTCAAGATAATATAAAAAAGGCTATCCAAAGAGGTAACGGAGAAATACCTAGTGTTGTTTATGAGGAAATGGTTTATGAAGGATATGGCCCCGGTGGAGTATCCTTGATTGTCGAAATAACGACTGACAATAAAAACAGAACTGCATCAGATATAAGAAAAGTGTTCTCAAGTCATAGGGGAAATCTTGGAGAAACAGGATGCGTAGGCTGGATGTTTGACAGAAAAGGATACATAACCGTTAATAAATCAGCGGCAGACGAAGAAACTGTAATGAACATAGTTTTGGAAGCTGGTATCGAAGATTTTGAGATCGAAGCAGGCGGTGAAGTGTATGAAATCACTGCAACCCCAACAAAATTGGACGCAGTAAAAAACGCTTTACAGGCAAAAAATATAGAAATTTTGTCGGCTGAAATTACAATGATTCCACAAACTCTAATATCTCTCGAAGGCGAAGACGCTAAATGTATGTTGAAGCTGATGGACGAGCTTGAAGAGCATGACGATGTTAAAAATGTTTATGCGAATTTTGATATTTCAAACGAAGAGATGGAGAAATTAGGCAATTAAGTTATCGGACTTCTTGCAAACTGTTCATAAATTAAATTAGAAGGGAAATGGGAATAAAGGCAAAATAAAACACATTGCAGTAATTTCCCTTTTTTACAAAAGGTGTGGCAGACAAGCCTTGTGGGGTATTTATTTGTCTCTTTTCCGATTGTAGAGACTTAAAAATAGTATCTAACAGATACAGAAATAGAAGAAAGCACTTTTGGGTTTTTTAGATTTAATTTAAAGCTTGAAATATATAATTTTAAAGCTACTAGGTTTAAAAAAGAGATCCATTATAAACTTAAATCCGAAAAAGTAAAGTGAAATAATATAAAGTTGCTTGACCAAGGACATGTATGATAGATTATTTATGCGGATTGCTTGAATCGAAATCAACAAATAGCATAACAGTTGACGTAAACGGCATAGGATATATAGTATTCGTACCTGTTTCCACCTTTTCTAATCTTCCAAAAATTGGTAATTCGGTAAAAATATATGTTGTGGAAGCTGTCGCCGGAATGTATGGCGGAGTTATATGTCTTTACGGTTTTTTAACTAAAGAAGACAGACAGATGTATCTTCTGATAAAAGATGAAGTCCCTTCGACCGGCGCTAAAAAAGCCATGGAGTATATCGATAAAATTTCAAAATCATTTGCAGATTTCAAGGCCGCAATAATTACAAAAAATCCATCTATGTTAAACAGAGTCTTTGGGTTTACAAAAAAGACTGCAGATAAACTCATCGTCACTTTAAAAGACAAAATAGTGGCTGTAAACGTTTTAGGCGAAGAAAAGTGGTCAAGCGCTAAAGTAAGTGAAAATACAGTAATTTTGGAAGCCATAGAAGGTCTTATTGCTTTGGGATGCAAGGAACATCAAGTAAGAGCAGCCGTAACCAAAATATTTGAATGTAATAAAAACATAACTTTAGCGGATTTAATAAGAAAATCTTTGCAGGATGTTGGCACTATATAAACAGGATTAATGATGGACGAATTAGAAAGAATTGTTGAAGCTTCTAAGTTAACTGAAGAAGACAGCAGAACAGAAAATTTAAGACCTAAAAATCTTGATGATTTTATAGGTCAGGACAAGCTTAGAAGCAACCTTAAAGTTTTTATAGAAGCCGCAAAAAACAGACACGAAGCTTTGGACCATTGTTTATTTTATGCTCCCCCGGGACTTGGAAAAACCACTCTTGCTCACATAATTGCAAAAGAAATGGGCGGCAATTTAAAAATAACATCCGGTCCTGTTTTGGAAAAAGTGGGGAATTTAGCCGCAATACTTACAAATCTTTCTGATGGAGATGTTTTTTTTATAGATGAGATTCACAGAATGAACCATCTTGTAGAAGAGTCTTTATACCCAGTTATGGAAGATTTTGAACTTGATATTATAATAGGGCAGGGGCCTTCGGCAAAAACAATTAAACTGCCTATCCCTCACTTTACATTGATAGGCGCAACAACAAGAGCAGGGCTTTTATCAAGTCCGTTAAGAGATAGGTTCGGGATTATAGAACACTTGGATTTTTACAACATAGAAGAGCTTGTACATGTAGTTAATCGTTCGGCAGCAATAATGAATATTGCTATTGACAATGACGCAAACGAAGAAATTGCAAGACGTTCAAGAGGCACACCGAGAATTGTAAATAGACTTTTGAAAAGAGTTAGAGATTTTGCTGAAGTAAAAGGTGGTGAAATCACGTATTCCATAGCTAAAGAAGCTCTTGAGGCTTTGGAAGTTGACAGCGCTGGGCTTGATAAAATGGACAGACTAATTCTTACAGTTTTAATTAAAAAATTTGGCGGTGGCCCGGTGGGCGTTGATACTATATCTGCAGTCATATCTGAAGAGTCAGACGCAATAACCGACGTATACGAACCATATCTTATACAATCCGGCTTTATTGCAAGAACCCCAAGAGGCCGAGTCGTAACCGAAACCGGATACAAACATATTGGAGTCAAACCTCCAAAAAATCTTCAAAAAGAGCTATTTTAGGTTGTGGTATGAGTAAATTTTCTCTTTCAAATTCTAAAAAGAAAGTTTTACTTCATATATGCTGCGCTCCTTGTTCGGCTTGTGCAGTAAAAATGCTGCGTGGTGACTATGATATTTCTTTTTATTGGTATAATCCCAATATTTACGACAGACTTGAATATAAAAATAGAAAAGATTCTGCGGTAAATTATGCAAAAGAATTGGATATTCCATTCTACGAAGAAAAAGATTTTTTTTACAACTACAACAATTGGAAAAATAACAGTTTAGAACAATGCAGCCTTTGTTATACATTGAGACTTGAAAAAACAACAGTATTTGCAAAACAAAATAACTTTGATTTTTTTTCAACATCACTTCTTTCAAGCCCCTATCAAAAACATGATTTAGTAAAGCAAATAGCTCGCTATTTGGCCGACAAACACAAAATAAATTTCTTATATTGTGATTTTAGACCAGGTTTTTATGAAAATAAAAATTTATTAAGACAGAAAGGGTATTATATGCAAAAGTACTGTGCATGCAATAAATCAAAGAACGGAAAGATATAACGGCAAGAGAATGAATTGTTCAATTTTTAGGAAATTATCAAAGCAGCCTTTGCGTAAAGTTGTTTTTTAGCATTAGACCTCTTGCAAAACTTAAGTATTAAATTCAAGAATACAAATACCTGCAACCCAAGTTAAATCGCAGTCCAAAGCGTCTTTTGCAGTCTATATCTATTCTGTACTATCTTGAACCTTTTAACAAATACTTTAATATTTTCCACTATAATCCTTTTTGATGAAATCTCCCTATTTAACTCCTTATCTTCTTTTGTCAGCTTCGAGTGTTTCTTTGATCTCTTTTTTGAGAACTAGTGTGTTTGTATGCATTTTGTCAAGGCCTCATAAATCTGTATCTGCCATGTATCTTATTGTCTTTCTTCCACAAATTGTTCCTTAAGAAACAATTCTGCAAATCCGGTGATAAAGAATGCGGCACGGGCGGCGTAAGCGGTGGTGTCCGAGGGTGGCGGAGTAGGCTTGGCTGGCGGGGGGGGGGCGAAGGCCTTCTTGTCAGCGGTGGTGTGGTTCCGTTGATAACGGCTTTGGCGTGTTCGAGAGCTTCAGCGGCAACGGCGTGGGTGTTATCGTGAAGGGCGAGGCTTCTCTTCTATGACAATTGTGAAATCAGTACCGCGCGCACCTATCTTTCAAAGGAACCTTTTCATGAATATCTTACCTCAGGATTAAACTTACTCATGGTCAAAGTATAAACCTTGTGTAGCAAACACGCTATCAAGATCGTTGACAGAAAACTTATGTAACAAATCAGCAATATTATCATGTTCTTGAACAGTAATCGTCTTACCACCACCGCATTCATAAAGATCATCATAAACAGCATCAAAACCATACGGATCTTTAAATTTCATCTGATACCTCTAGAATATAAATAATTTGAATTTACATAACATTTTTCTACCATGCTACATATTAAAAAATGAACGTTTTTTTAATAGATTTCTTGAACTCATTTTAATTTATCTTAATTGTAACAGCGCGTACAATTACTATCATTGCTGTTAATATAGCAACAATAACTGCAATCCATTGTGTTTTGTGTTCAACCATTTTATTTTTCTCCTGTTTCGATACCGCAATTTTCAAAAGTAACCTAGTATTTTCAGTATCACGTTCACTAAGTTTTGAAGCATACATAGAAATTAAATATCTATCTAAGACTATTAAGCAATATATCCAAAGTCACGTTCAAATTTACTTTGAAAAGAAGGTTGTTTTTCTATAACCTTATATCGCCTCAATATTATTAGTTTTTAAAATAACTTCAGTATAACGTTAATTAATTCGGTATCTTTTTTATTTTTTGCCTACGTGATTTTAAACCAAACTTAATAGAAGGAAGAAGATTCTTTCAGTAATCTTGATAAGAAAACTAAGTGTTCTTAAAACTTCTAGGGCAGAAAGGATTATAATAACATAAACATTTGTAACGGATGCACCAAAAATTTCATAACTCTTGTTTTTCCCACAGCCACAACCACGGCAGCGGACCAAAATCTCTTATAATTTCATAAATTCCTCGCTTTTGCACTTGTTGTGCTGCGCCCAAAGCTTGGACCAGCATTTGGATCATGCAGTTGAAAAGCATTGATACCCCTGCCACCGACGAGGGATTCGGGATCGGCAATGTAGATAGATTTGGCAATGCTTTGTTCTGCTTCTGCTTTTTGTTGCGCTTCAGCGTCTGCTGCTGCTTGTGCTTTTGCTCTTTTTGCTTCTTTTATTTCTTCTATTTTTGGAGTAGCATGCCTTCTGTTTATAAGTTTAACGTTCTTTTTATCACACGAACAAATAACACAATCGCGCTTAACATTGCCTCTGTTCTCATTTTCGTAGACTTTTCTCCTGTTTTTTGTCATATATCCCTTAGCTACCCAGCGAAGTTGTATTATAGCTATAAATTTTTTATTAAGCAACTATTTTAACATAGACTGCATGTGTAAACCATATTACGGGCACCTCTAAAACTCTAACAAGTTACTTATAAACAGTTTGAAAAAAGGCAAATAAACACCCTACAAGACTCTGTCTGCCACCCCTTTTTCAAAAAATGGGAATTATTGCAGAAGGTCAACAAAGTTAGTTGGTTATGACTCTTTTTCCGTAAGATTAATTTTATTATCAGCGAGTCAAACTTTTTTTGCCGATCTAATAATTTTTTCAGCTGTTTTAGGGCCTATTCCGGGCAGAGCGGTAAGATCATCAATAGTAGACATTGTCAATTTTTCTATATTTGTATATCCTGCTTTTACAAGGATACCTATAATTTTTGCGCTAATATCTTCAAGTTTTTCTAGTGCCTCGGCCTCTTTTTCAACTTTTTCATCACTTTCATGTTTCTTCTGTCCTTCAGATTTTACATCTATATGCCAACCGACAAGTTTTGCAGCAAGTCTTACATTGTGACCATTCCTGCCAATAGCTAAAGATAGCATATCGTCGCTTACCAATACTTCAGCTTTCTTTTTTTCTTCAGAAATTATAGCTACTGAAATCACCTTTGCCGGAGATAAAGCTCCTGCTATGTATTTTGCATAATCTAGAGAATAAGAAACTAAATCGATTCTTTCCCCTTCCAACTCATAAATGATAGGTTTGATTCTTGCGCCTTTTACTCCAACGCATGCGCCAACAGGATCAACTTTAGGATTATGAGACAATACTGCTATTTTTGTTCTCATGCCAGGATCCCTTACAACATTTACTATCTCTACAACTTTTTCATAAATTTCAGGAACTTCCTGTTCAAAAAGTCTCCTTACAAGTTCTGCGCTTGCTCTTGATAAAACGATACCAGCACCTCTTGCATTTCTCTCAACTTTTATAATTACAGCTCTTATATGCTGCCCAATACTGAATTTTTCTTTAGAAACCTGTTCGCTGCCTGGAAGAATAGCTTCAGTTTTACCTAAATCTACTACAAGATTTTTATTTGCTATACGATATATAACACCACCTACAATTTGTCCTACTTTTTCTTTCATTTCTTCAAACAAAGAATCTCTTTCAGAGATTCTAATTCTCTGTGCTATAACCTGCTTGGCTATCTGCGCAGCAATACGTGAAAAAACCTTTGTATCGAGAGGTATTTTTACTTCCGCACCTATTTCTGAACTCTGCCCAAGTTTCTTTGCATCTTGTACGCATATCTCTAAAAGAGGATTTGCAACTTCCTGAACAACAACTTTTATTGCACTGGCAACCATTTCACCCGTCTCGCTGTCCACTCTAGCCTCAACATTAACGTTCTTGCCAACATGTTTTTTATATGCCGACACAAGAGCATTTTCTATCACAGCTAAAATATCCTCTTTCTTAATCTTCTTATCTTTTTCAATCTGTTCAAGAGCCCTTGAAAGCTCGACCTTTTCTGCCATTTTATCCTCCTAAACATCTGTTTCTATATTAGCTTTCTTTATTTCTAAAAAATCTATTTCCACTATTCCGTTTGTCACATCATCTATTTTTACTTTCCCATCTTTGAATTCTACCAGTTTCCCTAAAAAATTTTTTTGGTTATTAATAGCCTCGAAAGTCTGTATTCTTATGTTGCTTCCGATAAAGCGTTTAAAACTTTCTTCTTTTTTCAAAATTCTGTTAAGTCCAGGAGACGAGATTTCTAATATATCAGAATCCTTTAATGTATCATTTTCACATAGAACAGCGCTAAAAACATGGCTTATGTTTTCACAATCGCTCATCGTTACTCCGCCGTCTTTGTCAATAAAAATCCTGACAATCCAGTCGCCGTTTTCTTTAACATATTGAACGTCAACTAATTCAATTTTTTCTTGCGCTATAACCGTTTCGAGTAAACTTTCTATTTTTTGTATCTTGTCCATTTTCATAATTAACCCTTACAAATGCAAAAGGTGGCCTTTATAGCCACCCTCTGGACATAAAAAACTTCTTTAAAGCAACTTATATTTTATGCTCAACAAATATACCAGGCCCCATAGTTGATGAAACGGAAACACTCCTTACATACATGCCCTTCGCACTTGAAGGTTTTGCTTTCGCGACGGCTTCAATTAAAGTTTTAATATTGTCTGCAAGCTTTTCTTTTTCAAAAGATGCTCTCCCTACAGGAACGTGAATTATTCCAAAAGAATCATTTTTATACTCAACTCTTCCTTCCTTAAGTTCTGTAACTGTTTTAGCTATGTCAAATGTTACTGTTCCTGATTTTGGATTTGGCATCAAACCTTTAGGGCCAAGAATCTTTGCAACTTTGCTCAAATCTTTCATAACATCAGGCGTTGCAACCAAAACATCAAAATCAAGATTGTTTTTTGATATATTTTCAATTAATTCGTCAGAACCTACAACATCTGCACCTGCTGCTTCAGCTTCTTTCTGTTTTTCGCCTTTCGCCAAAACTGCAACTTTTCTCGTCTTGCCGATACCGTGAGGAAGAGATACTGTACCCCTTACTATCTGGTCACTCTGCTTAGGATCGATCCCAAGTTTAATGTGAAGCTCAATTGTTTCGTCAAACTTTGCTTTTGCTGTTTCTTTTACTAAAGCTGATGCTTCCTCTATCGCATAAAATTTGCTCTTGTCAACCAATTTTGCCACTTCGTTTAATCTTTTACCCATTTTTTCCTCCTGTGGTTACACGTCGAATTAATCGACTCCCACAATTTTTTCTATTTCTATTTGTTTTTTTAACAAACAACACTCACCTGCTGCGCAAAACGTTTGCATTTTTATAACACTCTCACAGAAAAACACAAGAAACCGCTTTAATGAAGCGTAAACTTAAAAAAACAAGGCTCAAAATTATTTAACAACGTCTACGCCCATACTTCTTGCAGTGCCTTCAACTGTAAGCTTTGCAGCGTCAAGATTTCCATTTACATTTAAGTCAGGCATTTTCTGCTTTGCTATTTCTTCTACTTGAACGGCAGTAATTTTTCCCACTTTGTTTCTGTTAGGAACTCCTGAAGCTTTCGCAATGCCAACAGCTTTTTTTACCAAAGCTGAAACAGGAGGCATTTTTGTTATAAAAGTAAACGATTTATCTTCAAATACTGTTATAACTACAGGTATCGTCATACCCTTTTCCATGATTTTTGTTCTTTCATTAAACTGCTTACAAAAATCCATAATATTTACACCTTGCTGCCCTAATGCAGGGCCTACTGGTGGCGCAGGGTTTGCTCCACCTGCCGGAATTTGTAATTTAATCATTGCTTTTAATTTCTTTGGGGCCATTTTGATTACTCCTATAGCGTTTTCCTTTCAACAATTTACAAACTGTCAAAGGATGTCATAATGTTAACATTGAACTATTAAACCTGCATTAGCACTTTTGCTTTGTATGCGACATCTCCATTTTGCAAATATTTTGTAAGTTTCTATCACAGACAAACGACAAACCAACCCACCCAAACGGCAATGTGTTTTGTGTCTATTATACATAATTCCATTAAATAGTCAAATCAGAAAGAATGTTTAAGAAATATTATAACTTTAAAAGTGAAAGACAAGTTCAAGTAACTAACCGGCAGTAGGATTAAAAACATCCTTGAGCATCAAGATGATTTAAACATTTTCTTGCATCTCAAGATCTTAGTTTTACCATTGCTTAGTGCCTTTAAACTTGCCATTTAATTTGACAACAATTTCTGACTAGGGTACAATGTTGTGCACATGAAAATGATAATAAATTGGTTCTTTAAACTTATGCGCAATCTTTATAATTGGACTTTGCATTGGTCAAAAACAAAAAACTCAGAGTATGCTTTATTTGGGATAGCATTTATAGAAAGTTCGTTCTTTCCTGTACCCCCAGACGTTCTTCTTATACCACTGATTGTTGCTCAGCCTAAAAATTGGTGGAAGAAAGCCTTAATTTGTACAGTAGGCTCTGTTTGTGGAGCTTTTTTAGGATATGCGGTAGGGAAGGTTTTTTATGATACTATCGGGGTTGCAATAGTAAATTTTTACAATCTTCAGCCCATTGTTGCAGTAATTGGCAAGAATTATGCAAACAATGCTTTTCTTAGTATTTTCGCCGGAGCATTTACGCCGATTCCATACAAAGCAATGACAATTACCTCAGGAATATTTGGTATTCCTTTGCCAACTTTAGTTGCAGCTTCAGTATTAGGAAGAGGTGGACGATTCTTTATTGTTTCGGCTGCTTTAAAGCTTTTTGGTGCAAAAATACAGAACACAATAGAGAAATATTTTAATATTTTATCAATGGTATTTTTAGTCTTGCTTGTCATAGGTTTTTTAGTTTTAAAGTATTACACACGATAAGATATTTGACAAGAGCAGCATCTTTTTATACAATCGGCCAGCTGCTGTGGGAGAGGAGTTATTGATAACCAGCAGAAAGTCTCTTTACGTCTTGACTTGAAATAAAATCCGTTAATCAATGGATATGGGGGGGGTGTGGCAGAGTGGTCTAATGCACCAGACTGTAAATCTGGCGGGCTTGCCCTTCGGTGGTTCAAATCCATCCGCCCCCACCACGTCAAAACATTATCTGCGGGAGTAGCACAGTGGTAGTGCTCCAGCCTTCCAAGCTGGCCATGCGGGTTCGATTCCCGTCTCCCGCTCTTTTGAGCGTATTTTGAAGTATTGACGAGGTGGGTCTGTCTAAAAACTCATGGTTTTGGTAGGTTTTAGTATTTACCGTGCCAATCCTTGCTTTAAACATCTTGTCGTAAAAAATAGCATCAAAATACTAAAAAACAGAAATATGGCGACAATGACTTGATTCTTGAGTTTTTGGAGAAACTTAAAGATAATAATTTTAGTAGCTTTTATCAACAGAAATATTAATAGTTTAGAGTTATCAACAGCTATTGGCTATTATCAAATTCAGTCATTCCTTGCTTGCAATTTTATCTTATTTCAGTAATTTAATAAGTTTTTTAGTCTCAAATATCAATTTCAGATTCTGTAATATGTTCTTTGCCTGAAATTTCTATAATTGCTATCTTAAAACTTCCAATTTGGAGATTATCCCGACATTACAAATGCGGATTTAACTGTTACAACAGCAGGTAGGGGACAAAAACACGGCGAAACAAGAATAGATTCAATGAAATGGGATCCTGAAATTTTTAAAACAATAAGTACCTGAAGTTATAAGATATTCTTCTAAAGCGCTTATTCTTGTAGCAACAAACCCTGTAGGTATATTGTCTTACGTTACATATAAGGTTTTCAGGAAAACCGTCACATGAAGTTATAAGGGCAAGCGGGTTTTAATAATACCTTAAAAACGCCAATAGACCTCTTGCATAACTAATATATAAAAGTACAATAGAAGTACTATGAAACAGAAAAAGAAAGCAGGCGGGTCAGATGGAATGGATTTAGGATTAATGGGAGTAAAGAAAGGGACATTTGATAAAACAAAGGATAGTCGGGAGCAAGAAAAGATAGGGGGAGTAGGATGAGCAAAGCAAATACAGATTTATGAGGCCTTGACAAAATTGTTCCTTAAGAAACAAGTATAATCAAGGTGTATAAGGGTGTTGGATATTGACACTAAATAGGGCTAAAAGCCCGTATGTATCAAAATATCCAACACCACAAGGTAAAAAGCATGAGGTTGCAA
>BNVV01000033.1 GCA_025998355.1 Endomicrobiia bacterium | reverse complement strand
GGATATTGACACTCAATAGGGCTAAAAGCCCGTATGTATACTATGAATTTTTCACTAAATCCTCATCATCTGATGAAATCTCTCTATTTAACTCCTTATCTTCTTTTGTCAGCTTTTGAGTGTTTCTTTGATCTCTTTTTGGTGGTTAGTGTGTTGTATGTATTTTGCCTAAGTCCTACTAAATCTGTATTTGCTTAGAACTAGTGTGTTTGTATGTATTTTGTTTTGAGTTCTGTAAGTCCTGTATCTGCTTTGCTCCTTCTGTCTTCCTTCACTTCTCTTCTTTTCTTCCCTTCTTGCTATCCTTTGTTTTATCAAATGTTCTTTTTTTACTTTCATTAATACTAAACCCATTCCAGCTGACCCACATGCTTTCTTTTTTTGTTTCATAGTACTTCTATTGTACTTTTATATGTTAGTTATTAAGAGGTCTATTGATTTTAGTAGTAAGTTTACTACAATACGACAAGAATCTGGGATGATAAATGATAAAGTTAGAGCCTATAGCGCTATATGAAAAATGGTTTGTAAGCCAAAGCAGAGAAGCCCGTGTATGCATTGCAATAGCATTAAACAAAGTAAAGTTGGGCAACACTTCAAAATGTGAGTACGCAAGAGACGGGATATACGAAATAAAGATACACTTTGGCAAGGGTGTTAGAGTTTATTACATAAAAGAAACCAACACATTATATCGGTTGATATGGGGCGGAGCAGATGAAAAGAAACAGCCAGCAGACATCAAAAAAGCACTAGCAATAAAGCAATACATTGGAGATAGAAATGAAAAACAAAAAAAATAACTTTAACTTATGCAATGATGATGTAAAACCTGTTCACAAAGATTTTTCAGATTTTTATGCAGACCATTTGAAAAATAAGCCTTCTGAAATAAAGCATTATAAAGAGCAACTCGTTAGGGATTTTAATGAAACAAAAGACGCTCAAGTATTTTTAGAAGGATTAAAAACAATAGCGATAGCGGAAGGCAAAATCAAAGAATTGGCAAAGAATGCAAAAGTTGAAAGAACAAGCGTATAAGAACGCTATCAAAAAATCACAGTCCGTCTTTTGAAAACGCAATGTCATTTGCAAGCGATTTAGGGATATGTCTTACAATAGCCAAGATAACATAAATTTAGCCCTTTTACTTGAGTCGTCGTACGCATGACGCATAAGAGCTTTTTTGATTTTTGATTTTGCTAGCAGCAGTCTGTGGAATTTACTTAAATGAATATCTGCACGGCTTGCTTGTGGGACAATAGTTTAACAATCATCATCTAACGTTATCTTCTATTTCCAATGACATTTTTTAAGTATTTGATTTAAGTGATGACAATTGAATATATGCGTCTATCAAGGCTAAAGTTGAAAGTGGCAATTGTAACGCCGCAAATTGTAATGCAAATAACATTGCAAAGGCAAACGACATACTAAAGGCAAACATACCCGATTTCATAACCAATAGTGTAAATATAACAGAGACTACGCAATCGATGAATGCTAACGACATACAAAACACAAATATTTTAATGTTGCCGGATGCTAATTTTAAGACTTTCTACATGATTGTAAAACTGATTCTCCACTTACTATTTCGACATAAAAGAAAACTAACATATAACGCAAAGAACAAAGCAAAACCGTTAGAACAAAAACTGAAACATTCACATTTTTGACAAAAAAATTTGGAAAAGAGTTTAAACCGAATACAAAAAACCAGGAAATAGAAATTCCTAATAGAACAACTGTTAATGCGGTTGTTACTAATAGGACTTTAAATACTTTTTTAAAATTTGGGAGATAGTTTCTAAATTTGATTTTAGATCCTCTAAAAGCGGGTAAAAATGCGCTTACAAGCAAAAAAGAAACCAAGTTTAGCGAAAAAAATCTCACATATTGAAACAATAGTTTGTGTGGTATTGTATTTAGTTTGGTTATACTTAATACCTTGATTATACTTACATAAGGGGAACAATTTTCCGTAGTAGCATAATCAAGACTGCCCGAATAAAAAAACATGATTATTCTTAATGCCGATCCAGCAAGTATAACGGAAAAGAACGACAAAAAAAATACAACAGAGAAATTTTTGCCAAAGATCTTAAACGCAGATTTAAAAGCTTCTTTTATGGAAAATTTCACATCATCAATTTTATCCATTATTGTTGTTCCTTTTAGTCTTTTTGGATTATTTTTGCCTAAATTCACTTGTCTTGCTTTATAGTTTTCCAATGCATGCTAATGTTATTTTACAAGTGTTTAACCATTTTTTATTTTCTTTATCTTCTATTTCCAATGACATTTTTTAAGTATTTGATTTAAGTGATGACAATTGAATATATGCGTCTATCAAGGCTAAAGTTGAAAGTGGCAATTGTAACGCCGCAAATTGTAATGCAAATAACATTGCAAAGGCAAACGACATACTAAAGGCAAACATACCCGATTTCATAACCAATAGTGTAAATATAACAGAGACTACGCAATCGATGAATGCTAACGACATACAAAACACAAATATTTTAATGTTGCCGGATGCTAATTTTAAGACTTTCTACATGATTGTAAAACTGATTCTCCACTTACTATTTCGACATAAAAGAAAACTAACATATAACGCAAAGAACAAAGCAAAACCGTTAGAACAAAAACTGAAACATTCACATTTTTGACAAAAAAATTTGGAAAAGAGTTTAAACCGAATACAAAAAACCAGGAAATAGAAATTCCTAATAGAACAACTGTTAATGCGGTTGTTACTAATAGGACTTTAAATACTTTTTTAAAATTTGGGAGATAGTTTCTAAATTTGATTTTAGATCCTCTAAAAGCGGGTAAAAATGCGCTTACAAGCAAAAAAGAAACCAAGTTTAGCGAAAAAAATCTCACATATTGAAACAATAGTTTGTGTGGTATTGTATTTAGTTTGGTTATACTTAATACCTTGATTATACTTACATAAGGGGAACAATTTTCCGTAGTAGCATAATCAAGACTGCCCGAATAAAAAAACATGATTATTCTTAATGCCGATCCAGCAAGTATAACGGAAAAGACCGACAAAGAAAATACAACAAAGAAATTCTTGCCAAAGATCTTAAACGCAGATTTAAAGGCTTCTTTTATAGAAAATTTCATATAATTCATTATCATCGTTCCTTTTTAGTCTTTTTAGATTATTTTGATGTAAATTCACCTGATTTGTTTTATAGTTTTTCAATGTCTGTTAATGTATATTTGAAAGCATTCAACCCTTTTCTTACTTTTTCTACACCTTTTTCTTCTTTTGAGACTTTCAACACTTTTAAATAAGAATTATTTACAAGATCTACTCTATTATACCTTTTATATAATACTCAAAGACTTGGTTGGCTATTCTTGTTGGAGTTTTTTTTGGGGGTATTGGGATTTGTGCTTTAATTATTGCCGCTATAATAAACTTGGTCATTACGTCAGAGATATTGCGGGGGGGTATAATAGTTTTATTTGTAATGCTTTTCCTGTTTTTATGGAATTATAAATTTGAAGGTAAATAAATTAATAAAGAGACGAAGGAAAAAGAACCTGAGGTAAGTCTGTCTAAAATACAGTTACAGATGTTGTTAAAAGAAATGATGTACTTAAGTGTTGGGATTGGCTAAAAATCGTGTGTGTTATTGATAGTGGATTTTGTTATTGGTGTGATAAATCATTTGTTTTAAAGGCCGATACATGCGCACAAAAGTGTGCTGATGACTTGTTTAATGATGTCAATTTAACTAAACTACACCAACTAAAGAGAAGAAATGTAAATACGTGAAAAGTTTTAAGACGGAAACGGCGTTGCTTTTAAACAACGCTATGCTTGTTCTCCAAGTACTCTGTTACTTTCTTCATTAAATATAGCAAAATATGCCTTTGCCATTTTTCTAGCCCTCACAAGTCTTTTTTAGTCTTTTTTAGTCTTTTTCCAACAGAAATAACCGGGACTTCGACATACAAATAAACAAGTCTCGAAACCAATAGGGCACAGAACAAAGCTACTGTCAAAATGAGATAGCTATTATTAAATGTAAAACGAATTTTCTCAATTAAGGTAAGGCCAATACTAACATGCAATAAGTAAATTGGGTAACCGGCTTCAGATACCTTTTGTACTATATTTTCTAATACAGACCCAAGCCTAAGTTTGTCTTTTTCAAACACAAAACATATGGCATACCACAAACCTAAAACAATCAAATATGTCCATAAATTGCCATATGTTAATACATTTTCCAAATCAAAATAGTGACATGTTTTCTTTAGACTAAGATAAGCTAACGAAGTAAAAAAAGAGACGCAAGCAATTTTTGCTAGGATACTTTTATATTGTTTTGCTAAGTATATACTTGTACCTATAAAAATAATAGGAATAAATTGTAAGATAAAACATATGTGATCTAATATAGGATGTTTATCTAAATATAAATCTCTAAATACGATACATACCATAACACACACCATAAATAATATGATGCTCAAAACACTTATTAAAGCTTTTTTAAAATTAAACTTTCCTATGATTGCAGCAATAAAATAGAAGATCACCTCCATAGGTAGCATCCATCGAATGCTACCGCCAATCGTTGACTTTATCAAAAGCATATTTAATAAATACTCGCCTGGACTAAAAGTAATGCGATTTGTCAAAAAAACAACTAATCCCGAGATAACAATACAAAGCCACATTACTGGAAATATACGAACAATTCTATTAACAAGAAAGGCAGGACGACCATAATGTTCCATCATAGTTGGAACTAAAAAACCTGATTGAAGAAAAAATAAGCAAACGCCAAGAGTTCCGGCGCAGGTTGAAAAATAATTTTTAAGGAATGTATCAAAACATGTAAGACTATTAGCTGTTAACAAAGGCATTTTTGCAGAGGGGTTTATAACATCAGGAATGCTAGGCCATTCACTTCCAACCCATACGAAATGGCAATATACGACTAACAAAATTGCTAAACACCTTAATACATCCAAATAAAACATTCTATCATTATACAATTTTATATTATGTTAGCTGTTGTTAATTATATTTTATGTAGACTACTACAAATAAGTGACTTGAAAATAACTGCAAAGTGCAAGCCTGGGGTAAAAGTTGTGGTCGGTTTTAATTATTTTCCAATAATACACCTTCATACAACTCCGTATGGAGGTTCATTCGTTAATCGATACGGGGTGGCATAGTATATATCACGGGCGTGGCGAGGATGTTGAGAGCATTCAAAATAAGACCAAATACTACAAATACACATAATACTCTTTTTTAGTTTTATCATTTTATCTCATTTGTTGAGTTATCATTGGCAATTCATTTACTTAAAAGTTTAATCTACTTGGGGTGAAGAACTACTAAAACAACTATTTAGTCTTATTTTTTTTTTTGACTTTGCCGGCCAAGTCTTTAGCTATTTCAGCAATGGCTTTGGCTGCAGCTTTGGCAGCGTGAGCGTCTTTGACACAGTCGGCGTAGAAGTTGGCTTGGTTGGCATCGTTGGCGTTGAGTATGGCACTCTCGGTAATGCGGTCTTTGATAGAGTCGTCACTGATAAAAGTAAAGATACAATGCTCGGCGGCGAGAGCGGAATTGATGGCGGCCCTGGTAGCGTAGGCGGCGTCCAAGGTATCAACTCGGATGGCTTTAGTGTCAACGTCGGCGGCTTCTTTGGTGTCGATAAAAGCGGCTTCATAGTCGGCACTGGTGGCAGTACCCTTAGCTATGATGGTGGCAGCACGTTTGATAACTTTGATAGCAGCTTCAAAAGTATGTTTAACAGCGAGATCAATGTTAGTGTTTGTGGGGAGATTTTTGATGAGTCCGTCTAGATGGTTAATTTTTTCCTGTAGTTTACGTGTTTCTTTTTCTTTTACGGAAACAGAATCGCAACCAGCACAGGCAGACATTAAAAAACTTGAGAATGTGATAAACAATGTAAACAAAATTACTTTTTTCATAATTTTTGCCGTGTTTTATTTTTTTTTTGACGCAGGAGCCTTATAGCACTACAAATTTAACCACTGTACTATAGAAGTGCTTATAATTTTTCAATGCTTGTATCAAATTTATGTTAAGGCTTATATCAAATAGTTTAGCCATCGTCGGTAACTTAGAAGCTTAAGAGAGAGACATTTTGAAATAGGCTCACATTCTAATGAGAAAATTTGTTATATAATTCCTAACAACTATGTAATTCTAGGCATGGCATTAGTTCTTGTTCTAGTGGTTTTTGAGCTTGTTTATTCATACATCGAATTATTTATTAGGGGGAAAAGTAAACACATATATTAGCTCAAAAAAACAATTATTATTCTTAGAATTATGGGTTACCAAAGACTAACATTACCAAAAAGTGATAAATGCAAGTGATAGTGTTTTTGTGTGCTGTTATCGACATTATTAACAGTAGTATTACCCTCTTGTTTAACTCCTTGTGTAGATCTTTTTTCACAGTCAATCATTTCATTTCGATCATGCAATTTGTTACAGTGTGGACATCTAAGCCATTGTCCATTTGAACGACCAACATCATAGAAATCATTAACTCTGCTCTTGGGCTTATTCGACGCATACCCTAAAGTAGGAATAAAACAAGACAATATAAATGCACCACAAATAGCAACAGCCGTTTTCTTGCATTGCATTATTTTTTTCATTTAACTCCCCTTTACATCAATTTTACTTTACGCTTGAAGCATAAAGCTCCTATACTGCAAGTCTACTCTATATTATTTCTTCACAAATAACATACCTAACTTTTGTAAAACTCTTGAACTAGACTTATAGAAGATTTGAGAAAGTTTATAAAATGTTATTTGTGATTATCATCCATAAATATTAAAACCCTTCCTTTTCCTTTTAACACTGATTGCAGTAACTATTTGATGTTTTATTCCATACTCTTCTTGCTCTTTTGCCATCAACTACTTTCTTGTTGAAGACATTCTATACAAAATATATGCATTTGTCAAATACTGTAAAAATCCACAGAATAAATACATGAAAAAGATCTTTCAGCTATTTCTAACAACTGATTTTAAGCTCAAAACAAATTTAATAGATTGCAATTCGGTGATGTTATACAATAATTAAATACATAAACACTTTGTTTGCCATTATTATCTTTAATCGCACAAAACATATCCTTTGTTACCTTTGTGGCATGTTTTACTACGAACATCTTAATAACTGTCTATTCTGACCGCCTCTTATTATATCTGTGTGAGATGTAGTTGAAATAAATTTGGAATACTTATACTAATCTAAAGCCTACTTGCTTCAGGGTTAATCACTACCTCGAAAGGAAACGTTAAAAAAAAACGGTGGCTTTTGTCTGATCATGATCTGCCAGGTGAGTCAGGAAAGCATAAATTCCTCATCTTCGGCCACGTGTGATGTAATATGCTACATTTTACAATGTGAAAGACTCTCATAAAATAATATACTCAATCTTTAGTTGTGTACTCTGTCTAATACGATAAAAGAGTTAAAACGTCTAGTATAAACTAGCTTTGCCATACAAAAGAACTTGCAATGCTTGCGATGATATACTACACCCTCTATCAAGTAATTATTCGGTGAAGTAAATATCATTTAGACATTGGCCAATTGTTAGTTTTAAACTCAAAGCTCATGTTACTATTTCAATCGTCTGGGTGTCAATTATATACATCAGTATCATATTATCCACCAACCCTAATATTCCAACATTTTGAAGAATATACTTAGCTATTATTTTAATAAAGTCACTGTAGTTATTAACGTTTACATAAACCACTGAACAAGTCTGTCCTTGCAGACAACTTTTTTAAAGACTTCATCAAAATTTCATAAACCTTTTTGCGTCTCTTTTTAGTTTGTGGTCTTCCATTCGTTAAGTTTATGGTGCCCTTATGCAAAATTTATCATCCGTACATTGCAATTTTTTCACAACTTTATTATTAACCTCAACAAATTACCAAATCCCTAGACCTTAAGTCTATTTTACATGTTGCAACAGGTTTATTGCTTTTTGACAAAAATTCATATTTTCATTTCAAACAAATATTAAAACATCACTGCTAACCAAGAAATGTTACCTGTATAATAACACCTGCTAACTTAAAGTAAAAGTTTTACCTAAACTATTATATTTTCATCAAGCAAATCCTTAAATGTCCAATTGGTCATTTATGGGTGTGGCTTTACAGGACCTCAACATACTTGCCATTGTAAGCATCACTTACGTACTTTAATGCATCAGTACCATGAGAATACTTGACATGTAACAGCTTATCACTGTATATACCAGTCTTTTCGTTATACTCACGTCGGTAGTTGTGTAACACATCTAACATTAGCACACCTAACAGCATCAAACCCCATGGTTTTATACAGCAACCTACATACGTGTTTCCTATCCTACGGTGCAACCTCTTTGTAAAGCAATCGAACTATAAAATTCAACCTCTTACCGTACTCGTGTGCTACCTCAAAATGGCTTCGACCTGTGCTCCAAGATTCTGGTAAGGAATCATGTAGTAAGACCATCATGCCAATACTTTTTAACCTTTTTATCCTAATATTAGATATATGTAATCGGGTAGCGATAATAATTATTTTGGTAGTAATCCAACAATAAAATTTTGTCTTTTAAGAACTGAAAAAACAATATGGAGGTATAATCTGATTTGCCATGTCAAAAATTACGTTTATTAGATAGTCTGGATGGGGGGAGAACAGTACCAATACGACCTTCTCTTTCTGCTTCATTCAACTCTTTTTGTATATACTCCGCCTTCTACTGTGTCTTGGAATATACCAAAGAAGAATCTATCACAGTGCTGCTGTGATCCACTGGTCAGTGTAGATAAATGCCCTGGATCTATGTTTTGTAGATTATCCACAGGGTTTAGTTGCATTGTCCTGAGTGTATCTAGTGTCAAATCAACTAACTTTTCACCACTTGCAGGCTCTCTATGTTCAATAAATCTTTTGTATGCCCAGTGGCTTTTAGCATATGGGTTTTCATCTAAAAGCATCAACTTACGCAACCCATTCTTCTGGGCAAGTCTTATTAAGACCTTTATATAATTAGAGAACAGTACAACTTCAGGGGCTTCACTTATAAGTGCGGTTGAGTATTCATTACCTAGTACTTTATCATTATCCTCAAGTCCGCCAAACCATATCTCAGATCCATTAGGAAATGTGTAAAAAGGTGGTTTTACTCTCTTTCTGATCCTATCTACTAGATTAGGAAACACAAGCTCCATTACCTTAGGGAAGTGTCCTGAATTATGCTTCTATCAACAGATGTAAAGGATTCCCTAGATATCACGTGCCTAGATGGCTCTTTACATGCTCGCATAATCGCAATTGAGCAATTTATAAACGTCTTAGCCGACCTTCTCCCGCCATATAAAAGAACTTCTAATGCTTTGTGTTGATGCTCTGTACCATCTATCAGATAAGTCGTAGGTGCATCGCTTATCATCCTAAGGACTGCTGACTGCTTGGCTGTTAGCTCAAACGACATGTTAAACTTTCGATAATTCTACTGGTACGTTTATATATATTGGCGTAGTATCATTTGATCCTGACACTGCAACCTCTGTAGGAAGTTGCTTAGAATACATTTTGTAAAACAGACCTCTATTTTCTTCCTTAGAAGCCCACTGGGCGAACGTTACATCACCACCAATATCATCATAAACTTACTAAATACTTCATGTGCTTTCCTGCGTTTTTCTTTAGTCTCTGGTTTCCATCCGCTATTTGCTGATGGTGGTACGTCTTTCTGAAATGGCATTAGTGTACCTCGATGCTTTTGATTTTATGCAACTTTTATGCAAGATGAGTACATTCAATGTGCCTTTCTGACATGCTTCAAACATCTTTTACGTTTTGATAATATACTACTTTTTACGCCTTTCAACAATGTGCACGTTACGATCCTTTACCTCACAATAAAGGTTACTGTAACAAGTACAATTAAGTACTAGATATGTTGGGTTTGAACCAACGCCTTTTCCGTTCCCTTCGACACTAAGCAGCGCTTAAATCTCCGAGCTTATACCCTACGTGCTATTATACGCTCATCCGTTTCGTATTTTGTTAGGATATTTATTCACTCTTGTTAAGGTCTCTTATTTGAGTCTACAAAATATCATTCATGCTGTTAGTTTGCCTAGACTACTAAGATATTACTACTTATACAGGTGCTGTAAGTATGTCTATTTTCTACCATTGTACAGAAAGATCTTACTAAACGTATGAGCTTAAAACAGACGTACTGCAATCAAATAATAATGGAAAATCTGGAAGGTAAAAACACGGAGAATTACATTGAAAATAATAAATTAATTATTTTTACTTTAAACAGTCAAAAGTATAAAACGAAAACGACTGTAAGGTAAAGTGATGCCACCACTTCTCGTGCCTTTAAGCATGTAATTCGTCAGTAGGCAAAAAAGAAAAAAAGAACGGCATAACACTCCCACTCCGTAGGGAGCGTACAGGAAAATATTAATGATCGACTGGCTGCAATTTGCTCACCATAGGCTCGATCATATGCCAGCCGTAAGGCAACGGCATCTAGGTTAAAGCCTTATTTTCAATAAGTCTTTAACCTAGTGTAGGTTCTCAGATGATTGTTTTCACTTTTTTGGTCATTTTTTTTAATATTCTATTCACTTACCTAAGAATAACTTTATTTTGTTTACTTGGAGTTTTTACTTTACAATAAATAGTTACCTTTAAGGGTTAAAGTCTTTTAATTATGGCTTCTACATGCATTTAAAGGCCTTTGTAATTTAAAGTGTCATTGTTTTTAAAAAATAAATTACTTTTACGGCTGTTGATTTTATATTTTAACGTTCAATTGCATTCTGATTCAAAAGAAGCCATATAGAGGTAAGTGTTATATAATACGTAAAAGTAAATTGTTCTTTAGTTTATTATTTTTTTTTCACCCCAAAATCCGTCGTACTTAGATGCAGCCCTAATGTTTTAGTGTGGTTGTTTATTACACTTGTAGGTAGAAGGTTATACACACCACTGTAACTGGTGTCTTTAAATTAAGCTGTTGAAAGATACTTCTTATTCATAGTTTTCTCTTCCTAATGTCTTTTAAGTCTTTTTAGACATCAACTGCTTATCTTAAAAAATGGCTGGTAACCAATTTTGAATATATTCAGATATATTTTAAAGAAAAACTCCTGATTCCACTAGCGAAAGAAATTATTATTTATTTACTCATACTAATATATACGCTATTTATTAATCGTTTTTATTTAATCATTTATTCATAAACTTTATTGTGCGTGTCAATCCTTCATATACACACGTATTTATCATTTAATCAGTTATTAAATATAGTTATAATATTGTAATATTATTACTTACGCTGCTATTTGTCTTATAGAAGTAACTTGTACTTGTATTACACCCCCCTAAGACCTTTTAGGCTTCCTTACTTTGTAGGTTAAGCTTTTTCATGGTATTGTTCTGCTTGCGCTAAGGCGTTATTTTAACTTTTTTAACTTTGTTTGTAGTCTTGGTATTATAACATAATCATTTTTATCTTTGCTTAGATGATATATATTTAGTTTTTTTTAGCATTAGTTTATTACTCTTAATTTTGGAATTTTTATCCGTTGTTTTTTGGAGTATCGATTAGCCATGACAACATATTCTTTTTCTTCATTTTTAGTTAGTTTTACATCTAGATAATATTTTTCATCGAATTCGTACCCATCTAATTCTGCAAACGCTGTTTTGAAGGTTTTAGCTACATCTGTTATTCTACTCTTAGGGTTAATTTGTAATTCTCTTATTATTTCTTTAAGATGAAGTTCTAGATTGTTACTCATATAAATCTTTTTGTTATAATGCATCAAGAATTTAAATGCAATTGGTTTGATAATTCTATAACATTCATGATTCATTAATATAGCCTTTTTGCAATAAAGCTGCTTTGAAACAAAAGAATCAAATACCAGTTCTAACATTATCTTATTGTAGTCTTTTTTGTCACTCCAAGTACGTGAATTTTGTAAAAAAGTAAAACTCATCCCTGTCTTTCCATCATGCGATAATAAGTTTGGAAAACAAGCGAGTTCTTTTACTTTTGTATAAAGCCATTTGAATGTATAACCACTTATATTTTTATAATTTAATTTTTTAGCAAGTTCTCTTATGGATACGTTAACTATTGCATTTTCTCTTGTACCTGCAAACAAGCAGCCTTGTTCCTGCCATATGTGAATTATAGCAAGTAAAATTTTCCCGTGAGTTGTTGTTAATTGCCCAATAGGAGGTCTCCCGAAAGCCTCTATTCCTCTATAAAGATCATATTCTATATTTTTACCGTTAGCGAATTTGAATTTTAACCTAACTTTGTAATATTTATCCTTGTCCTTTGGGTGTGTGAAAAATGCAGCAGAGAAACTTGTAAAACATACAACTTTTGCTTTGCCATATTTGTTAGGCATTGGCTTTATTTGAGTGTGAGGTATATCTTCATCTAGTTTTTTTACTGGCCTTTGCCAGAATAAGTTAAATTCTTCGAGGTCTTTAAAATTTGGATTTCCATTCCAGGTGTTAGTTTTATTATTCTGCTCTAGATGCGTTTCTGTTTCTTCTATTGTTACTTCAGCACTGAAAGGATCTTGGCAAGCAATTTTAAGACTGATTTCTATACTTTCATTAAAAATTTCATTTGCAAGCTCTATCATTAGTGACTTATACAGTTTTACTTTTTCGGTATAATATGCATTAGGAACTATAATGGTTAATATGTGGTTATTATAGCTTTCTTCTTTTATTGGCTCCATCCATAAAGAATAAATTGATGAAGGTATTTTTTCTCTAAGTTTAATTTTTATTTCTTCTAGCATTTTTCCTCCTTTCCGCCATTTAGAATTAAATTCAAAGGATGTTCCCTGTTGTCATATGATCCTTACAAAACATAGTCTTTAATAATAGTAATAGTAATAATAGCGAGCAAGTTTTATATGGGATTTTCTGTATAATTAGTATATAAAAGTATGATATTTGGACAAAATAATACCATGACTTTAACGGCACGTTACCATGACTTTAACGGCACGTTACCATGACTTTAACGGCACGTTACCATGACTTTAACGGCACGTTACCATGACTTTAACGGCACGTTACCATGACTTTAACGGCACGTTACCATGACTTTAACGG
>BNVV01000032.1 GCA_025998355.1 Endomicrobiia bacterium | reverse complement strand
AAACATCAAAATATATTCAGGCTGGTTAAGCTCCTCAAGCCCGGCGTAATCTTTATCTACAAGTTCGTCTATGTGTTTTTTTACACTTGTTGAATGTTCTTTTAAATAAACTTTTTTATCGGATTCATTTTGGGAATTGTAATATTTTTCATATGCCACAAGTGATGTCTTTGCATCCATTACAATATTCTTATCGTTAGGAAGATTAACTATATAATCTGGAATTTTCTTTCCGTCATCATTTTTAAATTGTTTTTGCGACACATAGTTTACGCCTTCTATCATTCCAACATACTCAAAAATCCTCTCAAGACTCAACTCTCCCCACATTCCTTGAAATTTATTTTCTCCTTTTAAAGCGCCTGCAAGATTGTTTGCTTCTTCGCTTACTTGTTTATTGAGGTTTATTAATTTTTCAAGTTCTTTTTGTAATCCAGACATCTTTTCGGCTTCGTAGATTTGTAGATTCTCAACTTTATTTTTAAATTCATCAATCTTTATTTTAAATGGAGCTACAATATTTTCTAAAGAAGCTTTATTAATATCGGCAACTTTTGCATTTTTTTCTTCTAATATTTTTGACGCAATGTTTTCAAATTCTATTTTTAAACTATTGTTAACCTGAGATTGATTGTTAATGCTGTCAGTTAAATCGCTTATTTTTTGTTCTTTAGCAGCGCAGTCTTTTGATAAAGCTATACATTTAAAAATAAGCAGGAAAATACCGACGACAACTCCAATCAGAAAAACCAAGACTAAAATTAATATGTTCATAAATTTCTTTCGCAATCCTTTATTGCATGTAAGATACAAACTAGTTGTAAAATTTATTTAAAATTTGCCGCTTGGACAAATTTCTTTATAGTTGCAATATTTGCAGAAAAACAAATCGCTTGTTAACGAAAACTCTTTTTTATCTTTAGGTATATTTTTTTCTATATCTTTGAGATATGCATACATATCTTTTGTCTCGCTGATTACCGTGTTTACAAATTCCGCGATACAATAATCGTCAATTTTAATGCTTTTTTCATTGTAGGCAGGATAAAGATAAACAACCAAAGGTATGATATCGGCGGCTTTTTTGCCAAAATGATAATTTGACCAAAGTGAGTATCCAGTAAGCTGTTTTGAATGCTTCTTATCGTCAGGTTTGCCCGTTTTCCAATCCATAATGTATATTTTATCGGCCATAGGAAATAAAAAATCCACTTTGCAAAAAGCTTTATAGTTATTTATCCTTACTTCGCCAAAGCCCCCGGGCTCTATGATCCATTCGGAGCTTTGCGATGTTGCATTTTTCTCTATCCATGCAAATCTTGAACTGTGTATAAAGTTTTCTAGTATGCTTTTAATTTTATGATAAATTTCTGAAGTTGAAATAATTTCACCATTGTAATAGTGTTCAAAAAAAGTTTTTGAGCTGCAATATTCTTCTGTCATTGTGTACGAATATTTAAAAAATTTGTCCTTATTTAGCGGTTTTGTACTTATTTGATATCTTTTTAGCATATCTCTTATAATATCGTGTACAATGTTTCCGGTTTCTAATGCCTTGGATGTTAAGCTTTTCAAGAATTGTATTTTTTCAAGAGAAATATCTTTATCGAATTTTGCGTAATAATCATAAAAATACTGTCTTTTACAGTTTGAAAATCTATCATATCGTGATACAGACCAGCCCAAAATGTCGGTGTAACTAAATTTTTTTATAGCATCCATAATTTTATAGCATCTCCTTTTGTGTATCAAAAAAGCTCAAACCGTCATATGTGTATGTAAACATTCTCAATATATCGCATGCCAACGCGCAATGTGTGCTAAATTGTTTCAAAGCCAAATAATACCAAATAATTGCAAAAATATTTGCGTAAACAATAAGTTCCTACTAAGACAATAACAGAATATGCGCGTTTTGTCGAAGTAGTCATTGCGGGCAATTTGCTATTTATAACGTATTTCTGCATTAAGTTAATTTAACCATAAGGGGTCAATAAACGGCATGCATTGTTCCTGATACGTTTTAATAAAGAAAGGCTTTTGCATTCGTATATCGTAACAAGTTTTGCATTTTCTTTTTTTAGCTTCGCAATGTCAGTAAGTTCTTTTGCCAGTTCTTTACTGAAAATTTCTATATTAGATTCAAAGTGTAGTTTAAAACTCCTTACGTCCCAGTTTGCCGAACCTACAAAAACCCATTCGTCATCTACCACGAAAATTTTACTGTGATCAAAAGGACGAGGAGAACGGTAAATTTTTATGCCGCAACTAATTAGTCTTAAAAAATTTGGCTCCGCAGCATAGTCCATAAAGCTGAAATCGCCTTTTTCAGGAATTATTATTTCAACATTCACATCTCGCATTGCTGCCATTTCAAGCGCTGTTAAAATATTGTTTTCGGGAAGAAAGTACGGCGTTACTATAAGAATTTTTTTTACAGCCGTGTTTATTGCTCCGTGAACAATAAGCTCCATTGTGGCGATTTTGTTGTCAGGACCGTCAGGAACTACCCTTGCAGGGATTGTTCCATATTCAACGCTAGGCAAATCTTTAGCTAAAGATTGAAAATTTTTACCTGTCGCAAATTCCCAATCGTCTTCAAATATTTCACACATTTGACTTATAACAGGACCTTTAATCTTAAAAGTAATATCTATAACTCCATTTTTTAAATCATTAATTACAACATTTTTTTTTGAAAGATTCATCCCACCGAAAAAAGCAGTTCTTCCGTCTATTATCATAATTTTTCTATGATTCCTTAAATTTACAAACGGGAATGTTACAGGTATTTGGGGTGGCAGAAATATTCCATACTCCAAACCCTTAATCTTTGCAAGTTTTTTTTCTATTGAACGGTGGAAAAATTTTAAAGTGCCTATGCCATCGATTAAAATTTTTATAGCAGCTCCGTTTTTTATAGCTGTTCTAAAAGCTTCCATGAAGTTATCTGTTTCTTTATCGTAGTCAAAAATATAACTTGAAATCAAAACTTCTCTTTTAGCGTTTTGTATGGTTTTTATCATTTCAGGATATGCTTCAGTTCCGTTCTGCAAAGGTTTTATGGAATTTCCTAAAACAAAATTCTGCGGATAGACGCTTTGGCCAAATACTATAAACTGGCCATAATTTACAGGCAGTTTCTCGAAAATATTTTTTATTGTATCGTGTGAATATTTTTCATACAAGCTAATATTTTTTTTTAAACGAATACTTTTTCTTTTTACTCTGTTTATGCCTAAAAAAACATATAGTATGGTGCCTATAAAAGGAGATAAAAAGACAAGGGCTATCCAGCCTGTAGAACTTTTAATATCATCCTTATGCAGTAATATATGGGTACTCGTTAGTATAGACACAGCAATACGAATACTTGTTTCAAGAACAGTGCATAAATCGTAATTAATGAAATTTGAAAAGATGTTCATAATTATAGTAATAAAACGCCCAGGGCATGCTACCAAAGTTAATTTGTTTTAGCAAGAACCAATCATACAGCGAATCTAAAGCACTAATACAATGCCTGTAGTTGACCACATAAGTTGAAGCTGGTAATAAAATCTAAAAACACATATTGAACTGTTTTTGTCGCGTTAGAATTAGGTTTATAGCAAAGATATGGCAAAACACCAAAAAGATGATCGTATGCCTTTTATTAAAAGCCTGTCGTTGTTTTAATCCGTTTGTCTTTGTTTGACAAAAGTCCATAAGATTCTACACAAACGCATGAAATCTATATATGTTACAATAACTAGATAATAATACTATCAAGCTATCAAGGTTACCGATGTATTAATAAAAAGAGACCAATGTCAATTAATTGGGATGCTTAGATGAATATAGGTATTGATATCGAAGAAGTTGAAAGATTTAGTAAATATGTAAAAGATAAAAAGTATTTAGAACGAATTTTCTCAAAAGAAGAAGCGCTTTATTGCTTGTCTAAAAAGAATGCAGCGCAACATTTAGCAGCTCGTTTTGCTGCAAAGGAAGCTGTTTGGAAAGCTTTAAGCTCTAAAAATAAAAAACTTATCGTCACAGATATTTCTATTCAAAATACCGAAGACGGAAAACCGCAAGTTTATATTAAAAATAAAAAATATAAAAAAATAGAAGTGTCTTTATCGCATACCGATAAATACGTAGTGGCTGTAGCAATAATATTTTAAAATGCTTTATGAAAAAACAAGAAATTAAGAATTTTATTTCAAAATTAAAGAGAAAAACTGACAGCCACAAATATGACTATGGCCATGTTTTGGTAATAGCAGGTTCTAAGAATATGCCAGGAGCCGGCATATTAGCATGTTTAGGAGCGTTGCGTTCAGGGGCAGGTCTTGTAACTTACGCTGTTAAAGATGAGTTTTTAAATCAAGTTTGTGCAATTTCAAGGCCTGAAATAATGTTTTATGTATACAAGACAGCCTCTAGTATTATTGATTTTATAAAATCTAAAAAAGTTTCATCAGTTGTAATAGGGCCGGGATTAAGAGCGGACAATAACATTCTGCGTAAGTTTATTAAACAAATTATTTTTTCAATAGATATCCCCGTTGTTTTAGACGCTTCGGGACTTGCATGTTTTAATAATGCTTCAGATGAGCTAAAAAATATAAATATAAAAGCTAAACTTATAATAACACCGCATTTAGGCGAGTTATCTAAACTTTTAAATATAAAAATGGATTTAATAAAGGACCACAGAGAAAAAATAGTTTCAGAATTTTCAAAAGAAAACTCTCTAATTTGTGTTTTAAAAGGCAATAATACGCTTGTAGCTTTGGATCAAAAAATATATAAAAATAATACCGGTACGCCTGCTATGGCAACTGCCGGAAGCGGCGATGTGTTAAGCGGTATAATAGCTTCTTTTGTAAATATTACAGATGATATATTTGAAGCCTCAAAGTTTGCAGTTTTTGTTCATGGGCTTGCAGGGGAGATTGCGCAAAAAGATAAAGGTCAAACAGGTGTTATCTCGAGTGATATTGCAAAAAATATTTGTTACGCAATTAAAAAATTATCATCGATAGGAGATGCAAAATGACTTTGGAGCAAGATATTATATCAATACGAAGACATATTCATAAAAATCCTGAACTTGGTGGTAATGAGTACGGCACAGCAAAATTTATAGAATCAAAACTCAAAGAATTAAAAATACCGTATAAACGTATGGATGCAACAGGAGTAATATGTACAATCGAAGGTTCAAAACAGGGGAAAACAATAGCTTTACGAGCAGATATAGACGCTTTGCCTGTTTGTGAAAATAACAATGTTGAGTATAAATCAACAAAACCAGGTATTATGCATGCTTGCGGACACGACGCTCATGTTGCAATAATGCTTGGCGCTGCAAAACTTTTGCAACAGAAGAAAAATGAATTAGAAGGTAATGTTAGATTTATTTTTCAGCCTAAAGAGGAAACTTCTGGTGGCGCGGAAAAAATGATTAAAAACGGTGCTTTAAAAAATCCTAATGTAGATTTTATTTTGGGTACGCATGTCAGTCCATGGTTAAAATCGGGAAAAATAGGTTTTAAATTTGGCGCAATGATGGCAGCTGTTGACGAGCTTAAAATAAATATTATTGGCAAAATAGCGCATGGAGCATATCCCCATCAAGGCAAAGACGCCATGATTGCCGCTTCTGCATTTATAACTACGGTTCAAAGTATTATCTCAAGAGAACTCGATCCTCTTGAGCATGCCGTTATAACATTTGGAAAGATTTCCGGCGGAGACTCATATAATGTAATTTGTAAGGAAGTAATATTGGAAGGTACGGTGAGAACTTTTAACAATGAAACAAGAAGTTTAATAAAGACTAGTATTTTAAATAAGCTTAAAGGAATAGAAGCATATTATGGCGTTAAATGTGCCGTCAAGTATAATGCAATAGGAAATCCTCTTATCAATACATATGAGATTACAAAAGCCTGTGTTAAAACAGCAAAAGAATTTTATGGTAAAGATAATGTAGAAATATTGGATAAACCGTCTATGGGTGGCGAAGATTTTTCAGAGTATTTACATGTTATTGCGGGTAATTTTATTTACATAGGCACTTCAAGAAATAAGCAAACCTCATATCCTTGGCACCACAGTAATTTCAATATCGATGAAACAGCCCTTCCAAAAGCTGCGAAATACATAGCATATACCGTAAGCGAGTTTTTGAAATAAATAACAATCTTATCGTCTGTTATAGATTATAACAGTTGGTTTATGTTCTTGCATAAAAATAAATCTTTATTAGATAATAAGAAAGCGGACCTCCTACGACAAACGCATGGGGCTTTTTTTGATTTTTGATTGTCGCAGGCAAGCCATAGCAGCAATCTATGGAATTTGCTTTTAAATCTAAAACCAGTTGCCTCAAGAAACCTTTTTCATGCGTTTGTCCTGACAAAATTCTTATTTATCAAAAAAAATCGCAAAATGTGTTAGAATACAAGGAATTAGGAATTATCACGGGTAAACATCAGGGAATTTTGTACCATAATCAAAGCTAAAAAAGGCAATGCCACTAAATCAGGGTGGGGAACTCCTCGAGGTAGCAAGCGTGGCATTGTTGAAAAATAGAAAGTCTTAAATTAAAATTAAAGTTGAAAAGTGAGCGCAAGTTGGTAATTTTGAATTTTGGAAAACCCTAGCAATTGCAATTTGACTTGGAAAGATGTACTACAAAAACCCTTAAATAACACTAGTTAATTGGCTACATATTAGAGGAGGTGCGTCATGAAAGGATTGGTGTGTAAGGTTTGTGGGTATGTTGCGTTGGATGGTAATAAAGATCAATGTCCCATTTGTCTTGCAGAAAATGAGTTTGAAGAAAAAGAAGATGCTTGCAAAATGCCTGATTTTAAAGCGGTTTCGGGTGAAACAGAGAAGAAGCATATCCCGTACTTTACGATTGTCAAGGAATGTGGCATAATTTGCGGGGTAGGTTGTGTAGATGTTCATGTAAAAATAGGAGAAATTCTTCATCCATCTTTACCGGAGCATCATATTACTGAAGTAACTTTTTATGTTGATAATAAATTCGTTTCAAACGTTATGTTTACGTCTAATGTAAATCCTGCCACTGTTATTCATTTAAAAGATGGCACAAAAGGCAAGGTGCAGGTCATAGAAAATTGTAATATTCACGGTAAATGGTATAACGAAGTAGAAATAAAATAGGTCGTAGGGCTGGAGCATAATAACAATTACGGGGGGGGGATTTAAAATTATGGCAAAATCAATTAAAGGCGCGAAAACAGAAAAGCACTTATTGGAAGCATTTGCTGGTGAATCACAGGCAAGAATGAGATATACTTATTTTGCTTCAAAAGCAAAAAAAGAAGGGTTTGAACAAATCTCCGCTATTTTTACAGAAACTGCAGATAATGAAAAAGAGCATGCTGAGAGATTTTTTAAATTTTTAGAAGGCGGTTCCCTTGAAATTACTGGCACATTTCCCGCTGGCGTTATTGGTAGCACTGTTGAAAATTTAAAATTTTCAGCAGCAGGTGAGAATGAAGAACATACAAAGCTGTACCCTCAAGCCGCAAAGGTTGCTGACGAGGAAGGTTTTCCTGAAGTAGCTGAATGTTTTAGAAGAATTTGTGTAGCTGAGAAGCATCATGAGTCAAGATATTTGAAGCTCCTTGATAATCTTAAAAATAACAGAGTTTTCAAAAAAGATATGCCCATAAGATGGAAATGTCGTAACTGCGGCTATATCTATGAAAGCAAGGAAGCTTATGAACAATGTCCGGCATGTTTGCATCCTAAAGCGTACATGGAAGAATTAACTGAAAATTTTTAATCTAGAAATGCAAGAAATCCTTCATATTTGCATCCTAAAGCGTACATGGAAGAATCAACTGAAAATTTTTAATCTAGAAATGCAAGAAATCCTTCGTTTTACTTATGATGCTTTGAGTCGTGTGAGTAAGCGAATAAGAATGTAGCCGGCAATAACTTATTGGCAATAAACAGGGATTGTTCCGTAGTTGTGTTTGTGCGCTACAAATAACGTTAGACAGGGTACGTAGCAAAAAGTAAAGTAAGGAAAACTTGCCAGGAGCAGCCAATGGGCAAATTTGATATTAAAAGTATGCCGCAGTGGGACTACCTTGAGAAGAGCTATAATCAGATAAAAAAATTTCATTTAAGGGATTTGTTTAAAGATGAAAACAGATTTAGTGAATTTTCTATTCAAGATGATAATATAGGCGTAACTTTTGATTATTCAAAAAATATTATAACGACTGATATTTTTAAGCTTTTAATAGATTTTGCAAAAGCATCTAATGTAAATGAATATGCAAAAAGAATGTTTTCTGGAGAGAAGATAAATTGGACTGAAAAAAGAGCGGTCTTGCATACTGCTTTAAGGAATAGAAGTAATACTCCAGTTTATGTTGACGGAAAAGACATAATGCCTGAAATTAACTCGGTTCTTTTGAAAATGGAAACATTCAGTAACGATTTACGAAGTGGAAGATGGAAAGGCGTTACTGGTAAAAAAATTACAGATATTGTAAACATAGGCGTAGGGGGTTCTGATTTAGGGCCCAAAATGGTTTGCGAAGCGTTAAAATATTACTCTGACGGGCCTAATGTTTATTTTGTTTCCAATATTGACAGCGCGGATATATACGAGGTATTAAAAAGATTAAGTCCAGAAACAACTCTTTTTATAATAGCATCAAAAACTTTTACAACTCTTGAAACAATCACTAACGCTTTAACTGCAAGAAATTGGATTACGGAAAAACTTGGCGATAAAGCTATAGCGAGTCATTTTGTTGCGCTTACCGCAAGCATAAAAAAAGTTTTGGAGTTCGGTATTGATAAAAATAATATATTTAAATTTTGGGATTTTGTTAGTGGAAGATATTCTCTGTGGTCTGCGATAGGTCTTTCTATTGTTTGTTCTGTAGGGTTTGATAAATTTGTCGAGCTTTTAGATGGCGCTCATTATATTGACCAGCATTTTTTAAATGCTCCGTACGAAAGAAACATACCTGTAATAATGGCTGTTTTGGGATTTTGGTACAACAACTTCTTCGGGGCTTCGACTCATGCTATTTTACCTTACAGTCAGTACTTGAACAGGTTTCCTGCATATTTGCAGCAGAGCGATATGGAAAGCAATGGCAAAACAATAAATATTGAAGGTGATAGAGTTGATTATGATACTGGTCCTGTAATTTGGGGAGAGTCCGGCGTAAACGGTCAGCATTCATTTTGTCAGCTTATTCATCAGGGAACAAAATTTATTCCGTGTGATTTTATAGGTTTTGTTAATCCTCTTGAAAAAATCGGCGATCATCACGAAAAACTAATGGCAAATTATTTTGCCCAAACTGAAGCCTTGGCTTTTGGGCTTACAAAAAAACAAGTAATTAACAACCTTATGGCTATGGGGCTTTCTTTTCCTGATATAGAATTCTTAGCGTCTCATAGTGTTTTTGAAGGCAACAAACCTACAAACAGCATATTAATTGATAAGCTTACTCCTAAAACTTTAGGGGTGTTAATTGCTATCTACGAGCATAAAATATTTGTCCAAGGGGTTATGTGGCGTATTAACAGTTTTGATCAATGGGGTGTTGAGCTAGGAAAAGTTTTGGCAAATGTTATTCTTCCAGAACTTAAAAGCCATGTTGATAATAAGCATGACAGTTCAACGAAGAATTTGATAGGAATTTTTAATTCCAAGAAAAATAGAGATCTATGAAAAAGTGTATAATAGAGATCTATGAAAAAGTGTATATTAGATTTAACAAATTCTCAATTTAAAACAATGGTAAAGTCTTTAATAAAGCAAGATTATAAAATCAATCAGATTATTGAATGGGTTTATGCAAAAAAGACAGCTTCTTTTGAAGATTTCACCAATATATCGAAAGAATTAAGAGGAGAGCTGGATAAAAGATTTCTTTTAAGAACTTTAAAAATAGCCAAAAAAGAACATTCTATTATTGACGGAACAATCAAATATACTTTTCAAACTATAGATAAAAAATATTTTTTTGCCGTATTTCTTCTTGCAAAAGGTAAAAATTCAATATGTATTTCGTCGCAGATAGGCTGTCCTGTAGCGTGCTCTTTTTGCTCGTCGGGAAAAGTTAAACTTGCGAGAAATTTAAGCAGGGGGGAAATAATAGAACAGATTTTACAAGTTGAAAATGATACCAAAGAAAAAGTTTCAGGCGTGTTATTTATGGGTATGGGAGAGCCTACTCTTAATTTTAATAGTGTTACTTCTGTTTTAAATTCACTTTTATCAAGTAAAGAGTTCGGCATAGGTAAGAGACACATAACGCTTTCAAGTGTAGGGAATGTTCCTGCAATAAAGAAGCTTGCCGATGATAATTTCGGTATTCGTCTTGCGCTTTCCCTTCATGCCGTTGATGAAAACATAAGGAAGAAATTAATCCCTAACAGTTTTGGTTTTAGTATAGAAGACATATTAAATGCCGGGAAATATTATCTTAAAAAGACAAAATCTCGTCTTACAATAGAATATATACTTGTCAAGGCAATAAATGATTCCGTTGCAGATGCTCATAAACTTGCGCGGTTGTTAAGACAGCGCAATCTTCTAAACCCTGATGTTCAAATTAATCTCATACCTTTTAATCCGGTGAAAGATACACAGTTTAAAACGCCTGGGCAAGAATCAACACAGAAGTTTAAAAATATATTGAACCTTAACGGCATTACCGTTAATATAAGACAGGCAAAGGGCGCTGATATAGGCGCTGCTTGCGGACAACTAGGTTACTGAAGACTCTATAAAAGTTGGTCGGCTATAAGTGAGGGCTATGATTATATGAGTTCTAGAAGAGAAGCAAGAGAGTACTCTTTACAGATGCTTTATACGATTGACAATTGCAACGCCTCGGTTGATTTTGTGCGTGATGCTTTTGAGGAAAATTTACCAAAAGCTAATGCTTACAGAGAGTTTACATTGAGTTTGTTCAAGGGAGTTTGCGAGAAAAAAGACGCTATTGATACTCTTATTAAGCAGTATGCAAAAAATTGGGAACTTAAAAGAATGGCGGTTGTTGATCGCAATATTATACGTCTTGCAATTTACGAAATTGTGGCTACTCCGGACACCCCTATCAGTGTTATAATAGATGAGGCCGTAGAAATTTCTAAAAAATATTCCACAAAAGATTCAAGTAAGTTTGTCAATGGTATTTTGGATAAAGTTAAAGTTATAAGAACTTAAAAATTTAGCTTGTTTGGTATGACTATCTAATAATTATGGAAAATAAAAATACTCAAATCCGTATCGACTATCTAAGAAAAGAGCTTATCCGGCATAACAATCTTTATTATGATAAGAACAATCCTGAAATATCCGACAGCGAATATGACAACCTTGTAAAAGAACTTGAGCAACTTGAAACAGAAAATCCTCTTTTTGCGTCAGCAAATTCACCAACGCAAAAAGTGTCTGGAATTGCTTCGTCGTCTTTTGAGCAGATCAAACATTTGTCTCCAATGTTTTCACTGGACAATACTTATTCGCAGGAAGAAACTACCAAATGGTACGAACGAGTTGAAAAAAAACTTGGTGCTAAAAATATAGAATTTATTATTGAACCAAAAATTGACGGAGTAAGCGCAAATTTAATTTATTCGAACGGCGTTTTAATAATAGGGGCAACACGCGGCAACGGCGAGACTGGCGAAGATATAACCGAAAATATAAAAACAATACAAAATGTTCCTCATAAGCTTAAAATAAAAGATCCTCCTGCATTTTTTGAATTGCGTGGGGAAGTGTATATAGATAAGCCAGATTTTGAAAAATTAAATGAAAAAATAATTAAATCAGACGAACAGAAATTTGCTAATCCAAGGAACGCTGCCGCTGGCTCTTTAAGACAAAAAAATCCACAGATTACCGCAGAGCGGAAACTTCGCTTTTTTGTACATTCTTTCGGTAAAATTGATGGCAAGCAATTTCAAAAACAATCCGATTTTTTAAAGTATTGCCAAGAATGTGGGTTCCGGTTACAAGATGATTTCAAAATTTGTCGCGCTTTAAAAGAAATAGTTGATTTTATGGATGTTATGTTAGACAAAAGAGATTTACTAAGATACGAAATAGACGGTCTTGTAATTAAGGTAAATAGTTTAAAGCAGCAAAATGAGCTTGGATATACAAATAAAAGTCCGAGATGGGCTATAGCGTTTAAATTTCCCGCAAAGCAGACGACAACAAAATTAAATAAAATATGCGTACAAGTAGGACGTACAGGAATAATAACGCCATTAGCCGTTTTAGAGCCCGTTGCGCTTGCGGGCGTTACTATATCTCATGCGACTCTGCATAATTTTGAAGAAATAGAACGCCTTAACATAAATGAAGGCGATATTGTTTTAGTAGAACGTGCTGGTGATGTTATCCCTAAAATAGTAAAAGTTGCAAAAAAGGCCAAAGAAGGATTTTTTAAACCTCCCAAAAGTTGCCCATCGTGTAATAGCGATATTGTTAAAGAGAGTGAAGAAGAAGTCGCATATAGATGTGTTAATCCTGAATGTCCTGCGCAGTTTAGTCGACATTTAATGCATTTTGTAAGCAGAAATGCTATGGATATTAACGGTTTTGGCAAAGCTGCGATACATCAATTGCTTGCAAGAAAAAAAATAAAAACTCTGGCAGATATTTATCGCTTAACTTATGACGATTTTATAAAGTTAGATTTATTTAAAGAAAAAAAAGCCAACAATCTTGTAAAAGCGATTGTAAAAAGCAAAAAACAGCCTTTAAGCAGATTATTATTTGCCTTAGGCATACGACATGTGGGCGAAAAAGCTTCTGAGATTATCGCAAAAAGATTTAAAAATGTAGAATCACTCTTTAGCGCAACTATAGAAGATTTTACAAGAATCCATGAAATAGGCGAAGTATTGGCGTTATCTTTAAAAGAATTTTTTGAAAATACAACTGCACGTCATGTTGTTGATGCTTTAGTTGCTGCCGGTGTAAATATAGCTGAGCCTGAAAGTCTAGCAACAGACGCTTTGTTTGAAGGTAAAACGTTTGTTTTGACCGGAGAACTTGAAAATTATACAAGAGAACAGGTAGCTGAAATCATAAGATCTCTTAACGGGAAAGTAACTTCTTGCGTAAGTAAAAAAACGGATTATGTTCTTGCGGGAGCAAATGCAGGTTCAAAACTTGAAAAGGCAAAAGAATTAAACGTAAAAATTATTGACGAAAAAGAGTTTAAAAATTTATTAGACGGGTTTTAGAACTATAAAACTAATTGATAATCGACAACAAGCAACAAATAATATTTTGCTGCAACAATAAATACTTTTTATTCCAAAAAGCATTGGTCTTTTGCAGTAATTCCCATTTTTTCAAAAAGGAGTGGTGGGCAGAGTTTTGCGGGGTATTTATTTGTCTTTTTCAAACTATTTGCAAATAAGCAGGTGCGCTCCTTATTATTTTTTTGCAGAAAGTTAATTTTTAAGCAAGGTAAAAAATTGGCTTTAGTTTGAAATTGACAGAAAAGAAATCC
>BNVV01000031.1 GCA_025998355.1 Endomicrobiia bacterium | reverse complement strand
GCTTTTAAAGCAAAACTAAGCCCCGCTATACCGCTGCCTATAATTAAGTAATCTGATTTTATCATTATTTTTCACCCCGCATCGTTGTTTTTTCGTTTAACAGTTTTTTATTCATAATTGTTATAACAGTTTTTTTATTCATCATGGCTCCCATTTTGTTTTTTTTATCAAGCCATATCTGTCTAAAGGTATTTGACAACACATGTTGCAAGCGTTACGACTGTTATACGGACTAGCTCGAAGCAACAGACCAAGAAAATGTCCAAATTATCTTGGCGACTAGGGGGAGGTCTTTAATTCTACTGTTGTCCTAGTTACTTTGAGCTTGCTGCCAACCATGGATTTTTACGAACTAAAACCAACAAGCGATGTTGTAAACTTAAAATTTGGGTCTAATATGAAAATCTATATTCTATTTCTCCGGGGGCGATAACATTTAACTCATTACGAACCATTCTTTCCAAATAAGACGGCTCATTTTCAAGATTGTGTATCCTTTTTTTTAACAAACTATTTTCGTTCAACGCATCTTTGATACTTGCTTTCAATTTATTCTGTTCAGAAAAACGTCTAACAAGAGATCTATTTCCATCATTAAACGCTAGAATTAATAAAACAATTGCAAAAATAATATAACGTATTCTGAATTTTTTCATAACAAAATCATCCGTCTTTACCTATTCCAAGTAGAGAAACGAGTAAGGATGAGCTATTTATTTTATACTTGAAAAAGCAGTCTTGCCCAAATAATTTGCTCTAGAACCTAGTTCTTCTTCAATTCTTAAAAGCTGATTATATTTACACATTCTATCTGTTCTTGACGCAGATCCTGTCTTAATTTGCCCTGTATTAAGAGCAACTGCAAGATCAGCTATTACGTTGTCTTCCGTTTCTCCTGAACGATGCGACATAATTGCCGTATAACCCGCCTGATATGCCATTTGCACAGCAGCTACAGTTTCTGAAAGAGACCCTATCTGGTTAACTTTTATAAGAATCGAATTTGCAATACCTTTATCAATTCCTTCTTTAAATATTTTTGTATTTGTGACGAAAAGATCGTCGCCGACGAGTTGAAGTTTTGATTTTAAATCGTCAGTCAAAGTCTTCCAACCGTCCCAATCAGATTCGCTTAAGCCGTCTTCTATGGATATGACAGGATATTTTGACAAAAGATCTTCGTAAAAAGTAATCATATCTTTTGAAGTTTTAACTTTATCTTTAACTTCTCCCTCAAGAGTATACTTATTATTCTCATAAAGTTCGCTTGCAGCTACATCTAAAGCAAAAACTATATCTTTTCCAACCTCGTAACCTGCCGCTTTAACAGCTGTGCATATTACCTCTAGAGCTTGAGAGTTGGAAGTTAGATTAGGAGCAAAACCTCCTTCGTCTCCTACTCCCGTCGCATATCCTTTTTCATTTAAAACTTTTTTTAAACTATGAAAAACTTCACAGCCCATTCTTAAGGCTTCATGAAAATTCCCTGCGCTTACAGGCGCAATCATAAATTCCTGCAAATCAACATTGTTGTCTGCATGTTCTCCGCCGTTAATAATATTCATAAGGGGAACAGGCAAAATATATTTATCACTTTTAATATTGTAGATTTTTCTTACATATTCATATACGGGAAGTTTATTTGAGTCCGCTCCTGCTTTTGCACAAGCAAGAGATACGCCTAATATTGCATTAGCTCCTAAATTACTTTTAAAATCCGTACCGTCAAGTTTTATCATTATGTCATCAATTTCTTGTTGCTTTGTTATTTCAAGGTCTATGAGCTCAGGAGCAATTAATTTATTGATATTCGAGACTGCTTTTAATACCCCTTTGCCTCCAAATCTCTTTTTATCACCGTCTCTTAACTCCAAAGCCTCTCTAGAACCCGTCGAAGCCCCTGAAGGAACTGCTGCTCTCCCAAAAGAACCATCATCAAGAGCCACATCAACCTCGACAGTTGGGTTGCCTCGCGAATCGATAATTTCTCTTCCTGCAATTTTCTTAATTTTTGCCATAATACTAGCGACCCTCCCTTTTTTAGATTACTCAAATTTTATTTATAGTTAACTATAAAGGCTATTGTTGCTCAAGCATTTCAAAAAATTTAGTAGAAACATTTTTAGCTAGTAAGCTATTATTGGAAATAACTTCAACTTTTGTTTTACCAGATCCTCCATCTGTTATAAAAATACCTACTTCGGTTGAATCCAAACAATATTCAAAACTCTCTGAAAAGTCAAAAGCCACTATATACCCTTTTTTGGAATTTTTATGAACAACTCTTGCTTTAAGTTTTTCTATTATTTTCAAACTTTTGTTAAAACAGTCTTTGTGCGATGTATTAAAAATTTTTTCGAATCGTCCAGTTTTTTCTTTTTCAAATTTCTCTACGGATGAACCAAGAAAATTTAAAAATCCGGTGGAAACCTTTGCCGTAACTGCAAGACCTTCTCGTGAACCGAAATATCTTTGTACGCCTAGATCTACGCAAATATCACCGGTATTATTCTTCGTCGTTAAGCCAACCCCATACACTCCTGTACCGCCTTTAAGACGCGTAGCATCGATATTTTTATCTGCAATAGCCAAATTAACGTCTCCGCCAAATTCATATTCATACGCCCCGCTGCCGTAAAAACTAACCACTGGACTTACATTGTACAACAATTTTGTTCCAAGTCTGAGTCTTTTTGAATCTACATTAAAAAATTTAATATTCACATTAATATTCTTAACATTTTCATCTTTTTGCCACTTAATACTCTTAACATCTTCACCTTTTTGCCGCATAAAAAAATATCTCCCATATGTATCAAGCCCGAAACTGTCATTAAATTTATGCAAGTACCCTAAACCCGCATGCCAGCCAAGGCATAGGGAGTCGTATTTACCATAGTATCGATGATTGTAAAAATCAAAATCAGTTTTAACATTCCCGATATGCCCCGATAATTCGCCACGCAAATTATTTTTAAAATCAAAACGCCCAAATAAACCGCCGCCATGATACTTATTGTTGTGACCTTCTACTGGCACAAATGGTAGAGGATAATGAGATACATCATAATTATCGTTGCCATAGTTGTAAAAAGCTCCTGAGAGTAACCGTCCGCAATTTAAATCAACTCTTTTAGCAAAACCGCCAAGGAATAAAGAACTTTTTAAATTTACACCAGTTCTTGTTGTATAATCAACTTTTGTTTTATACTCAGATCCTCCATAAGAAGCTGCTCCGAAAAAAGAAGAAGTGTCAGCAGAATCTTTAACAACCGACGCTAATCCTTGATCTGTAAAAATATCTGACACTTGATTTACAAAAAGAACGCTTGCGGCGCGGGCTTTTTGAAGTACCTCTGGATCTAGAACCAGTTGTTCTGCAAGAGCCTTATTTGCGGCTGAGGCAACAAATACTACAAAAAAAATCGATATAATATACACACAACTCTTTTGACAAAAACGCATTAAATGTTCCTGTGATAATAAAATATTCAATTTAATTCAATAGGCTTCTTTCTAGCTATTTACTACCATCAATAGATGCAAACCTTCCCATTTTCCCTTCTCATTATAGCATATAACAAATAAATGCGAAGTACTTGCGTTTTAAATTATTGAAATGATTCTTTCGTCACATCCGTTGTATCTATACGAAAAGAATAAGTCCTTTTCATGAAAAGTACAGCGTTTTATATCAAAAATATTATCAATTCCAAGTTTTTCTAATTTCTTGCAAACTATTTCTGACAAATCCAATTTATTATCTTTAAGTTTAACATTAAACCTAAGTCCTGCTTCACAATTTACTTCATAACAGCAAGAGCGTATATGAGGTCCGATATAAACTTGAACTTCATTAAAATCCACGGAAAAATCTTTTTTTAATATATCAAATGTGTTTTCTACTATACCACCATAAAGACCTTTCCATCCTGCGTGAATTGCAGCTTTAACTTGGTCTTTCCTGCAAGCAACAAGCAAAGGCACGCAGTCTGCAGTAAAAATACCAATCATCGTATTTTTATCTGCAGTAATTAATCCGTCGCAATTATCAATAAAAGTATTTTGATCGGAAGCGCCAACAATCGTTATATTATTGCCGTGCGTTTGATTTGCAAGAACTAATTTAACAGGATTTAGATTCAATGATATAAGAAAATTATTTCTTATATTCTTATCTTTCATATTACCGGCAGTTTTAGTTGTTGTAAAATGTCTATACGAAAAATTTTTATTGAATATAAATTGTTCCATTACTTTAGAAACCTAGGTTTCCAATATGTATATGCTGGTTTTGATGGATCTGCCTCTTCTGCCACAGACAAACTCTGTTGCGAGAAAAACTCAGGCTGTGGTTCTTCGATTACCATTGCAACATCAGGTTCATCATTTTTAAAACCAGTGGCAATAATTGTAATTTTAATTTTATCATCAAGTCTATTGTCTATAGTGTGTCCAAAAAACACATGTCCGTTAATACCGTAACTTTTTATATAGCCGAATATTTCCTGAAGAGTCAATGCGGAAATATTAGAATTTGTTGTTATATTAACTAGAGCTTTTTTAGCTTTTGAAATATCATAATTCTCAAGAAGCGGACTTGTTACAGCTTTTTTTACAGCTTCTTTAACATCCACACTCGTACTTTCTCCTATACCTATTAGCGCTGTGCCGGCGTTAGTTAAAATATTTCTCACATCAGCAAAATCTCTGTTGATTTCACCCGTAACAGTTACAATGTCAGTGATAGCTTGAATGCTCTGTCTCAAAACATCATCTATTATCTGATAAAAAGCATCAAGGGCGACCCTTTCATTTATAACATTAAAAACTCTTTCGTTAGGGATGATAATTAAAGCGTCTGTGTATTCTTTAAGATTCTTAATGCCTTCTTCGGCTTGAGCCATTCTAACCTTGCCTTCATGCTCAAAAGGTTTTGTAACAACGCCAATCGTAAGTATTCCTATCTCTCTTGCAAGTTTTGCAACTATAGGAGCAACGCCTGTTCCTGTTCCTCCACCCATACCGGCAGTGACAAAAATCATATCCGCGCCAATAATTCTTCCTTTTATTTCTTCAATACTTTCTTCGGCAGCTTGTTTGCCAACTTCAGGGTTACCGCCAACACCAAGTCCTTTTGTTATTTTTTCGCCAATTTGGAGTATATCCGGCGCTGAAGACTTTAACAAAGCCTGCGCATCCGTATTAATGGATACAAACTCAACATTACCAACATTAGCAGCAATCATTCTGTTAACGGCATTACATCCACCGCCACCAACACCCATAATCCTAATTACCGCAGGCTGGCCTGTATTCATTTCTTTTGAAGGTAATACTATTTTTATACTCATTTAAAAAATTTCCTCAAACCATTTTGATATTTTTGATACCACATTATTTTTCGATGATTTTTTTTGAGGGTAGATTTTTGAAACTGAAAAACCAGATGCTATAGCTCCTATGGCCGTGGTATACGATGAATTTGAAAGTATCTCGTAAGGGCCGATTGCTTTTTCTGAGTTCGGAGAGCTTGTTCGAACGGAACAATTAAATGCCTTTTCAAAAGCTTCGGCAATACCAGAAAGCTTACTGCCGCCGCCTGTAAGAATTATACCGCCTGACAAAAATTCATCTCCATAGTCATTCTTTTCCATAACTCCCTTTATTTCATACAAAATTCTATCTACCCTCGGAGTAATTATATCGTTTACAAGTTCAAAAGTCTCGCATTTTTTTATATTTCTGCCGTCGGCGGCTTTATATTCAAATTCTTCATTTTTAAAATCACTATATACTAAAGCAGCGCCATATCTTTCTTTAATTTCTTTTGAAACAGAATAGGCTGCTCTCAACTTATGACCAATATCCCTTGTAATATAATCAGATCCATTGGCAAGTTCGTCAGTGTGTCTGATTATTCCGTCAACATAATGTACAAAACCGGTTGTAAGTCCTCCAAAATCAATTACAAGACAACTCAATTCTTTCTCTTCTCTTGTAACCAAAATATCACTTGCTGCTAAGTAGCCGAATACCCTGTCGTCATAATTAACACCAACAGAGCTCATGGCTTTTGATATATTCCCTAAATTACTGCTCGAGGCTATAAAAGTATGAACGTCAACCTCGATGTATGTTCCTTCCATGCCTACGGGATTCTGTATTCCTCTTTGCTGGTTTAAAATATACTCCTTCGGAACTATTTGAAGTATTTCCTGATTAGGCTCTATTCTTATCTGTTTTCTCGCGCTTTCCAAGGCATTATCAACAGTTTCTTCCGTAACCTCTCTACTTGAATGATTTATATTGGCAACGCCTTTAGAATTTTTTGATTCTATAAAATTTCCTCTCATTGCAACAATAACACTTCCGATTTGGCTGCCAGCAGCTTTTTCTGTTTCTTCAAACGCTTTGCCAATAGCAAGAGCGGCTTCATGTATATTGATAACTGCGCCAGCCTTTATACCGTCGCAAGGTATGGAAATCGCGCTAAGAATTTTTACTAGTCTTGCTTCTTCGTCACGCGCTCCGGCAACACAGCATACCTGGTTGCTTCCGATATCAAGACCTGCTACAAGTGCTTTTTTGGACATTTTAAATCCTTATGCATTATAATATTTTCTCAGTATATAGCCAACTAACCCCTGTGTCGATACTCATGTTGCCTTGTAGGGTAAACTAGAATAAGAACCGATAAAGCAAACCAGCGTAGTTGTCATAATGAGCGCGACCTGTGGGGCTTACCCAAAGACATGCTAATCAACCGTTGGGCTTTCAACAATTGTTCCTGCTTTTTTGCTGGTCCATCGAGGCATTTGCATCTATTTTTTTAGTAAGCGAAAGTGCGCCAATGCTAGGCTTTACAATCGCTTTTCCGTACTGACAAAGTGTCATATCTATACACTCTATTTGTTTGTATTTGGCCATAGCGTCAACATAAACTTTTTGAAATTTTTCAAATTTACGAGCTAAATGTTCGGGCTTTGCCTCTCCCCAAAAAACTGTAATATTACCAGTATTGCTCTTCATAACAAAAATTATATCGTCAGCATTATTAAATTTTATCTCTAAAATACTATTAAAGAATTTTCCGCAGACAGATCTAAATCTTTTGATAAATTTTAAAAGCTGTTCTCTTTCATCTGCAGATTTACAAATAATTTGCGGGACATTCATCTTATCCATAAAACCACGCAAAGGAAAAGGCATATCGTCAAAATCTATACCAACCTTACCACCATTATCACACATTACAAATGCCTCAGGAATTCTCTCGCAAAGCCTTACTCTTACTTTTTGCCAGCGGCGGTTTATTACAATGTTTTTTAATTCAGGCTTTAATTTTTTTATTCCTTCCTCAGCTTCAGACAAATTAACTTTAAGTAAATTATCTCCAATATTGAAAGGAAGAAGCTCTCTTATTTCCGATTTAGTTACATTATTAGTGCCAGAAATCTCTATATCTTTTATAATAATTTTATCGGATTTATAAGCAGCTTCTAATAGTTTTCTACCGCCAAAATAAATCAAAAAAACAATCACAAAAAATAACATCAACCGACAAAAAAATTTAACTGCTTTTCTGTTCTTTTTCCGCAAATGTGGATAACTGCTGCTGGTATGGACAGCTTTGTAAACATATCGCTTCTTTTTTGCCATTGTTTATAATGCACTCTCTACAATTTTAAAGACTAAACTTTCAAAATCGTATCCCGCAGCTCTGCTTGCCTCCGGCAATAAAGAAGTCTCAGTCATCCCGGGAACAGTATTATTTTCAAGCGCCCATACTTTATCATTTTTATCTACAATCATATCAACGCGACACATTGCATTACATTTAAAAATTCTGTAAATTTTTTCAGCATAACCTTGCGCCATTTTATAAGCCCTACTGCTTATACCGGCAGGAATTATATGCCTTGAGCCACCTTTTTGATATTTTGATTTAAAATCATAAAATTCCCCTTTTGGGACTATTCCTATAATAGGCAAAGATTTTCCATCTAAAACACCGACTGTTATTTCTTTGCCTTCTATAAACTGTTCAATAACAATTTCTTTGTCGTAGTTAAATGCTTCTTTTAATGCTGCAGCAAAGCAAGAAGCCTTTTTTACTATTGTTACTCCTAATGCCGAGCCTTGCGCAACTGGTTTTACAACGACCGGATAATTTTTTATTTCAGGAATGGGTTCAAACTTCTTTAATGTTTTCCACTCCGGCGTTAAAATTCCAGTGCAATGAAACAGTCTTTTTGAAATATCTTTGTCCATTGAAGTCGCGCTTGCAAAAATACCGCATCCTGTATAAGGAATACCTAGTACCTCAAGCATACCTTGAATCGCTCCATCCTCTCCTGTAGAACCATGCAAAGCTATATAGGCAATATCTATTTTTTCTTTTTTTATTATCTCTGCTATACTTCTATTAACGTCTATACCGCATGCGTTGATTTTTAATTTTTGCAATGCCCTTAAGACAGCTTTTCCTGATAATATCGATATTTTTCTTTCACTGGAAAATCCTCCATATAAAACGCCTATTTTTTTGTTTTTTAACTTCGCGGTTATGTCAAAGTTGTTCATTTTATTATTTTTATTTCCGTTTCAAGATCTATATTAAACTTTTCTTTTACTCTATTTTTTATCAAATCAATTAAAGCCAAAACATCTTTTGCCGAAGCGTCACCGCAATTTACTATAAAATTTCCGTGAAGTTCTGAAATTTTAGCCCCGCCGATGCAAATTCCTTTTAGACCGCTTTCTTCAACAAGTTTTCCAACGCTAAATTCTACGGGGTTTTTAAATATACTTCCAGCATTAGGTATGCTTAAAGGCTGCGTTTCCAAGCGTTTTTGTACACTCTTGGAAATGGTGCTCAGGCTATCATTTTCTGTATTTCTTTTCAAGAAGAAGCTAACGTTTGTAATAATACAGTTTTCCAATCCACTTTTTCTGTAACCAAATACAATTTTTTCTTTATTTATAAATTCTTCGTCTAAACTTTTATAAACTTCCACACCCTCGACAGCTTCGCTTATCCATTGATATTTATTACCTGCGTTTCCGCAGATTGCACCGCCTACAGTTCCTGGAATACCTGCGACACATTCAAGTCCTGTTAAACTATTTTTCAAAGCGGTATTTACAACATTTGAAAGCAATGCCCCGCTACCGCTTATAATTTTTTCTCCCAACACCGAAATTTCTTTAAACTTCCCTGCAAGAGAAATAATTATTCCCCTATATCCATCATCGCCAAAAAGAATATTTGTTCCGCCACCTAGTACAAAATAATTACACGTAGACGCGCTTCTTAAAAAACAATCCAAGGCTTCTTTGCTTGGAATTTCAACAAAAAAATCAGCAGGACCTCCAATTTTAAAAGAACAGTGCCTGGAAAGAGGCTCATCTTTTAGAATTTTACAACCCAAAGAGGATAATAATTTAATCAAATTAGAGTCAATAACTTTTCCCCTTTTTTCCAAACGTCTCCTGCGCCTAAAGTTAACACTATGTCTCCTGGTAAAAGTGTTTTTGAAAATTTTGCTAAATCATAGAATTTTTCAGCGTTACATTTATTATTTTTAAGGCTCTTCAATATCAAATCGGAAGTTACACCTTTTATTGGCTTTTCTCCAGCAGGATAAATATTTAAAACTTTAACAATATCCGCATCTGGAAAACTCTTGCCAAATTCGTCAAAAAGATTATTTGTTCTTGTATATCTGTGGGGCTGAAACAAAACAATCAACCTGCGTTTAGGCCAAAAATGTTTTATTGCTTTTAAAGTTATGTCGACTTCAGTAGGATGATGACCGTAATCATCAATAACGGTAATGCCGTTCTTCTCACCTTTTATTTCAAGACGTCTGCCGACACCGTCAAATCTATTTATTGCCTGCGCAACTAAACTAAACGGTATGTTAAGCCACAAACCCACTCCTATGGCTGCAAGAGAATTCAATATATTATGTTTGCCGGGAGTTCTGATACAAACGTTTCCGGTCTTTTTTCCCATATAGACAACATTAAAACTTGTACAATTTTTCAGTACTTTTACGTCTGAAGCTTTAATATCGGGTTTTCCGGTAAAACCGTAGGTAATATATTTTCTTGTAATCTTAGGAATTATTTCTTTTACAACTTTATCATCAGAACAAACTACTGCAACTCCGTAAAACGGAATACAGTTAATATGTTTAACAAAAGCTTCTTTAAGATTTTCCATATTGCCATAATAGCCTAAATGATCGTTATCTATATTTGTCACAACAGCAATAGCCGGCGAAAGCTTTAAAAATGAACCGTCTGACTCATCTGCTTCAATTACGATATAATCCCCTTTGCCAAGTCTTGCACTGGTTTTAAGATTTTTCAGTCTGCCGCCAATAACAATTGTCGGATCAAGACCGCCTTCATCTAAAACAAGAGAAGTAAGAGATGTTGTTGTTGTTTTACCGTGAGTACCCGATATTGTTACAGCATATTTTAATCTTGCAAGTTCCGCAAGCATTTCCATGCGTGGTATTACGGGAATTTTATTATTTAGCGCAGCAACGACTTCATGATTACGTTTGCTCACAGCTGTTGAAGTTACAATCAAATCGGCAGATTTTATATTTTTCGCATTATGCCCAATATAAATTTTTGCCCCTATATTTTTAAGGTGATCTGTAACATCCGTCTTTTTTAAATCAGAGCCTGAAATGGCGTATCCTAAATTTATTAGCACTTCAGCTATTGCAGACATTCCTGCTCCGCCAACACCTACAAAATGTATATTTTGATTTTTTCGAAACATTTCTTTATTTAATCCTTTCGTTTTTTGAAGTATTGCGCGCTTACGGTTGTAGTAATTCCGCCGCGTACTCTGAATTCAATATCTATAGACATTTCTTTAGGCCGCACAGTTTTAACTAAATCATTGAGAATATTATTTATAACACTTTCGTGCACCATCCCTACCATTCTATAAGACTGCAAGTACAACTTCAAAGATTTTAGCTCTACTACTTTGTTATCAGGAGTATAATTCAGAACGATATATGCAAAATCAGGAAGCCCTGTCCAAGGACAAAGACAAGTGAAGTCTTCCGTTTCAATACAAACATTTATGTCTTTGCCTATATATTCGTAAGGCATTGCTTCAAGTAACGATGGCGTAACTTTCTCAAAAACAGGTAATTTGTTGTTCATATAAGCCTCCAAAACCTCTACTTTGCATATTTTAGCATTTTCGTAAATTTTCACACAAGAAAAATATCCTTACGCATGGAAAAAGCTTTTTGAGGTGACTAATCGTCTTAGATTTAAGCAAATTCAATGGGCTATAGTAAATTAACTTAACGATATATACTTTAACTTTAAAGGCTTTTATTAACCTTTTATGAAATCTTCTATGCTTAACGCCATTTTTTTAAATACGCCCGAGTAATGCTCATGTAGTATTTAAATCCGGCAAATATGGTGGTAAATATAAAAGTTTACAGTTGACCTTTTCTATTATCTCTCCCACGCGCTTACTCTTATGGAATGTTGTATTAGACCTCTTGCATAATTAACACATAAAGGTATAACGGAAGTACTATGAAGCAAAAAAAGAAAGCGGGCGGGTCAGATGGAATGGGTTTAGGCGATTAATGGGAGTAAAGAAAGGGACGTTTGACAAAACAGTAAGGATAGCAAGGAGTAAGAAAAGAAAAGGAGGAAGACAGGAGGAGCAAAGAGAAAATTGAGTATAGAAAAGATGGTAGAGATGATGTTTGAATACTATGGGCAAATCACTTTAAGTTGTACAGTAACAAATGAACAGGCAAGCTTTTGCTAAAAAAGGATGGCAGGAAACAGAAGATCCTACACCAAACTCACCCGCATCTTTGAGACTACAACATGGTGCAATTTGAAGTAATTTGACTATAGTATAGGGGATAATTTAGCAAGATTTAATAGAAGGACGAAAGATATACAAAGAGTATAGAAATGTTAAAGAGCACATTGGATATATTTTTTAACAAACAGTTAATAGAGAAAGCTAAGATGATATTTTTCGGTGGAGAGCGGAGCTCTTGAGATTATTGTTTAACTAAAATCAGAACAATACCACTTTTTTATCTTTTAGGGGGGACTGGAAGCAATGACCTTACGACAACAACTGATAAAGCGCGTATCTTTCATGCGTTTGTCACAAATATCTACAAACTATCTCGCTTTCCCGTCCGCCTTTGGTTTTTTCGCTTTTTGGCTTAAAGTCACAACAGTTTCACTTGCATTTAAACCAGAAACTATTTCCGTAAATTTACCATCAGTTATGCCTGTTATTACTTCCCTTGTTTCAAATATCGGTTTTTTTGCTGTACCTGCTTTTACAATCACTGTCTTTTTTGGTCCGTCCTCTTTTATAAAAATATTCGATATCGACATTGCATCTTTTTTAGATTCTATCGCTATCGTTATAACCACACCCATTCCTGATTTAAATATTTTAGGTTTTTCTATAGGCTTTATTTTTATCCCATAAACTGTAACGCCGCTCTCTTTCTCCATGTGAGCTTCATAAGCTATATGTTCTACAATGCCTTCAAACTTTTCATCAGGATATGCATCTAAGTGCATCTTAAGTTTAAGACCGAGTGTGATGTGTTTTACGTCTGTTTCGTCTATATTTGCATAAACTATCAAGTCATCGGCTATTATTAACTCTTGGGAAGCTTTCTGGCCCGGCTCCATATTCCTCTTAATAACAGTCCCTTCTATAGGAGCTATTAAAGGCGTAGGCCTATAAAACTCTTTAAATTCTTCACGTTCTTGTTCATTTTTTGCAGCATCCATTATAGTTGCCCTTGTGTCCGAACTCGTAAGAGCAACAATCTTTCCTTTTTTTACAGTATCACCTTCTTTTACACGAACTTCTTCAACTCTTCCCGTAGGTACAAGTGTGACCCGATTTCTAGGGTGTGTCGTGCCGTTTGCTCTAAGCTTTACAGTCAAATCCCTCGGTTCAAGCTTCGATTCTTGCTCTATTTTCTGTTTTTCTGGCTTAAATACAGCTACCACTATTATTGATACAACAATCAAAATCCCAAGAACTAACAATATTTTTCTCATTTTTATTCCTCTTTGTCTTTCGTAAGATCATCGCAAGTAAAATTGTGCCACTCAGCTATCTTCAAACCGACATCTTTTTTACTACTCAGCAGATGTGCGTGAGCTTTTTCATATTCATCCTCTGCCAAACACCACCCATCATATTCCAAAAGACTTTTACTATATTCTTCTTGCGCAATTTTATGACGAAGCTCTGACAATTCTAAATCATTTTTTGCTGTCTCCATATCTTCATAGACGTCAACTAACCCACCGTAGCGCCTTTCTGCTTCCCTTTTTAAAGAATCGGCTTTTTCCAAAAACTCTGAAGAAGCTGTTTGAAAAGTATTTGAGGCAATTTTTAAATCATAACATCTTTTAAAGCCGGTAAAAATATTGTATGAAAGAGATATCCCTCCACTCAAATTGCCATCCTTAAAATTAACACCCCACTTACTGTCAACCTTTGGACTATAATTGCCAAAAAGATTTACTGATGGCAGCCATGCGTTTTTTGCTACCCTTTTGCTAACTTTAGCCTTTTCAAAATTATACTGCGCAATTAAAAACTCTGGTATCGTTGTTACAAGACTGTTATAGTCTGGTTCTTTTATTACTTTTTTAGGAAAAATTATTTGTTCATCCACTTCTAAAATTGTTTCGATGTCATCTCTGCCTATTGCGACAAGTAAATCTACCGAAGTTTCTTTTACATGTTTTTGCGCCCTTCTCAAACCGCGTTCAGCCGCCAATACCTTGGCTTCTACTTCTTTAAATTGTCCAATGTCTGTTCCACCAGAGTGATATTTAAGTGTTATAAATTTTTTGTTTTCAATACACCTTTTTTTTGTTCTCTCGGCCATCTTAAGTTTTTCGTGAGCCATAATAAGATTTAGATATAACTTATTAGATTCAAGAATTGCATTTGAAACACTTTTTTTATAATTCAACTCCGCGATTTTAAGTGCAATGCAACTGCCTTTTATATTATCATAAGCGCTAGGCTGCAGAGGAACACTTATATTGGCTCCCAAACTATAAGGAGCTCTATCACCTAACCCATCAAGAGCTTTACTGGTTTGAGAGTCTTTTGATTTCCATTCAAGATCTCTACCCGTACCCGTAAGCGATACCCGCGGTAAATACGTACTTAAAGATGTTCCCTTGTGTGTCTGTCTTGCACTATCCAGCGTTAATTTTGCCGATTTAACAGACGGGCTATTTTTTAAAGTTTGCGCTTCAACCATCTGCCAGTTAATCTTTTCTGCAAAAACAGAAAGATTACAACCTAACATCAACGACAAAACAAAAATAAGTTTTCTCATAACTTAGGTCAACAACTGCATCCCCTATATTATTTTTACAACAAGGCGATTTTATCATTTTTTTAAACAATTTACAACATTAGACCTCTTGCGTAACTAATATATAAAAGTACAATAGAAGCACTATGAAACAGAAAAAGAAAGCAGGCGGGTCAGATGGAATGGGTTTAGTATTAATGGGAGTAAAGAAAGGGACGTTTGACAAAA
>BNVV01000030.1 GCA_025998355.1 Endomicrobiia bacterium | reverse complement strand
TTTACCTTCGTGATACAACACACCCAAGCTAAATTGAGCTTTAGCATTTCCTTGTTCTGCTGACTTTTTAAAACAGTTAAATGCTTTTTTGTAATCTTGTTTTACTTCTTTACCTTCGTAATACCTCACACCCAAGTCAAATTGAGCCTCAGCATCTCCTTGTTCTGCTGACTTTTTAAACCAGTTAGATGCTTCTTTGTAATCTTGTTTTACTCCTTTACCTTCGTGATACAACACACCCAAGCTAAATTGAGCTTTAGCATTTCCTTGTTCTGCTGACTTTTTAAAACAGTTAAATGCTTTTTTGTAATCTTGTTTTACTTCTTTACCTTCGTAATACCTCGAACCCAAGTCAAATTGAGCCTCAGCATCTCCTTGTTCTGCTAACTTTTTGAGCTGATCAATTGTTTTTTTATTATTTTGGGATACACTTTCTACTTTGATATCAGATACACCCAAACAAATGTTTGTACATATAAACATTGCTAGTACTACTAACATATTCCTTACTCTTTTGTGCTTGCCTAGAGACTTTACTTTTATCATCCTTTTTCTCCTTGGTATAATAAAAACCTTCATTTTTTTAAAGGACTGTTTATCTTGCAATGAGAATTTTTTTTACAGCACGTTTTACAACAACCACAATTGCCTTTTATCAAATGTTTTACCAAACAAATTATGGCAACCGCCACGATCGCAATTATTATTATATTTTGTAGCATTTTACCCTCCATATAGAAAAATTAAAGCATTACAGCCAACTATAAATTAAAAGCAAAACCCTCAAGGCTAATGTTTTAACAATGTTCCGATTTGAAAAACAATAAACGAGACTATCCATGCAGAAGCTGTACTTCCTATGACAAGCAACGCAAGCCACTTGTAACTTGAACCCGTTTCTTTAAAAAATACAATTACAGAAACAACACAAGGTATGTATATCAAGCAAAAGATAAGAAAGGTTATGCCTTTCAAAAACGACCAGTCTTTATCATTTGCAATTTTTTCTTTTAAAGGAAGGTTCTCCCCCGAATCATCTTCTATAGCATAAATTGTACCCAAAGCACTCACAATTACTTCCTTTGCGGCAAACCCTGCTATTAAAGCCACAGCTCTGTTACCATCCATGCCTATAGGCTTAAAAAAAGGCTCCAGAATTTTTCCAGCTCTTCCAGCAAAACTATACTGCGTTTGCAAAGCAGCCTGTTCATTTTTACTAAGGTTTTCATTTATGGGGGCTTTAGGGTAAGCAAATATAACCCATATTAAAATTGATGCAAACACTATTGTTGTTCCGGCTTTACGCACATACAATGTTCCTCTCTCCCACATTTTCAAAAGAAGGCCTTTAATTGTAGGAATATGATATGGCGGAAGTTCTATAACAAAATATGCCGCCTCTCCCTTTAAAACTGTTGAGCTCAAAAGCTTTGCAATACCTAAAGCAATAACAATGCTTAAAAAATACATCACAACCATAATACCTGTTTGGTATTTAGCATGAAAGAAAGCGCCTATAATCAAAGCAAACACTGTAAGTTTCGCGCCACATATCATAAAAGGCGCAATAAACATAGTTATGAGTCTGTCTCGTTTTGAATCTAATGTTCTTGTGGAAAGAATACCCGTAACTGCGCATCCGTAAGTTGAAAGCATCAAAGGCAGAAATGATTTGCCGTGAAGCCCAAATCTGCTCATAACTTTATCCATTACAAAGGCGGCTCTTGCCATATATCCTGAATCTTCAAAAAATGCTATCGCAAAAAACATAAACAACATCATAGGGAAAAATCCAAACACACCTCCAACTCCTCCAATTATACCTTTAACAATCAAAGACTGTACGGGACCTATCGGAAGCAATGATGCAACAACTCCTTCAATCCATTTAAAAAGCAAACCAAAAAGATTTACCATAGGATCCGCAAAGGTAAATGTAAATTTGAAGATTACATACATTACTAAAATAAAAATAGGAATTCCTAAGTATTTGTTGAGAACAAAACTATCTATTATACCCGTTATGTCAACCTTATTTTGCCCTGTCTTTTTAACAACGGTTTTTACGATAGATTTTGCAAAACCATAACGTCGATCGACTATTTCCTTATCTGCTTTTTCTCCGAAATGTTCTTTAATGTGCTCTTTGCTTTTTTTAAGTTGAGTCAAAATTTCAGACTTATTATTTGTTTCGGAAATTAATTCTAATATTGAAGGACCATTATCTAAAAACTCTATTGCAAGCCATCTTCCAGGGAAGATTGATAATGTCGGATTTTTTGAAATAAGATCTTCAAGCTTATCTGTTTGTTCTTTTATAACATCTCCGAAATCTACTTTAGCTCTTATCTGATGCTTTAATTTTTTATTTTCAAAAAGAGATACTATGGAATCTAGAATATCATCAATTCCTATTTTTCTATTTGCAACTGTAGCAATGACAGGAACTCCCAAAAGATCTGACATTGCTTTTTTATCTATAACTTTACCTTGAGACCGTAGAATATCCACCATATTTAAAACCATTATAATAGGCACGCTAAGTTCAGTAAGTTGAGTAAACAAATATAGATTTCGTTCAAGGTTGGTAGTATCAATAGTATTAATTACAATATCTGGCTTTTCTTTAATCAAAAAATCTCTTGCAACAATTTCGTCATCAGAAAATGCGGAAAGGCTATACATTCCCGGCAAATCAACAAAATTTATATCATACCCTTTATAGCTTTTTGAACCTTCTTTTTTTTCTACCGTAATACCCGGATAATTGCCAACATGCTGATTAGAGCCTGTTAAACTATTAAAAATTGTAGATTTACCACTGTTTGGATTGCCCGCGAGAGCAACTTTAATCTTAATATTTTTTTGCATATTATTTCCTTCTCAACAGTAGTATGTTATCTGCAATTTTATTGCCCAAAGCAATTCTTGCATCTTTTATCTTAACCACTATGCTTCCTCCATGCCCGGTATTTTCTATAACTATCAACTCCTCACCTGGCAGAAAACCCATTTCAAGAAGTCTATGCCTCAACTTTTCACCGCAGCAAGCCACAACAAATTTATAGCTACCCGGAACAGCATTGCTTAATTTAGTCATACCATTATATTTAAGACAATTATCGAACGATTTAAACTTTTGAAAATGAGCTCTAATCCAACGCTTATGCCAACGCCCATATGTGTGTTTTGCCATTCTTCTAAAGAATCCCATTTTAGCTCCTTTTAGTTATATATAATTATTTTAGCTTAAACTAACTTGATATCACAACACAACTGCAAAATAGCAACTCATAATCTTAAACTCTTATTCCTTCCAGTTATCTAGATACTCTTTTAAATTCGTTATATCTTCGTCTTTTGTAAAGAAGTATTTTTTCAGAAGAGAATGCAATCTTTCTAGTTTATAAACAGTTTCAGTAGCAACTAAATGTTCTATTTCGCAAGCTTCTTTATTAGCAACTTTCGAATCTATAAAAAGTAGGTTATTTAAGAACTCGTACAATATGTTATGTTTCTCTTGAACTTCAAAAGCTATCTTTTCACCTTGATCAGTTAAATCAACATATCCGTATTTTTCGTGTATCACAAGACCATTTTCTCCTAAAAAATTAATTGCAACGTTAACGCTTGAGCTTTTAACGTTTAAAGAAGATGCAATATCGCCTATTCTTGCATATTTCTTCTCTCTTTTTAACATTGCAATAGTTTCAAGATAATTCTCAAGAGACGCACTTAAATTGTTTATGGATTTATTTTTTTTAAGTTTTACCATTTAAAACTCCGTAAGCTGCAAACATTCCGCAAATGCTAAATTAGGTCTGTCTAAAAACCCATGGTTTTGATAGATTTTTGTATTTACCGTATTAATCCTTGTTTTAGGTATCTTGTCGTAAAAACAACGCCAGTTACCAAAATAAGTTCAAAGATTGACAGGAACTTTTAAGAATTTTTAGACAGACTAAAAATTAACAAATAGCTGTTTTTACATTTTGCTGAGGAGGGGATTTGAACCCCTACCGCCCTTTCGGGGACAGGCTTCTGAGACCTGCGTGTCTGCCGTTCCACCACCTCAGCATTTTGAGTACAAATTACCCGTCAATAGCGTTGCGTATGTGCTCCCATTTATTTGCTTTATATCCCAAACAACATGAAAGCATTGATACAATACCATAAACGATTAAAATACTCCAGCATGCGCATAATCCCATTTTAAATACAGCTGTTGCCAAACACAGTAAATGAAGTGTGATAGATAAGCGCCAAGTGCTAGAAAAGTCAACGTACGTAGATAAAAACAGACGAGGGGGGGTAAGGATAATTCAAAATATTCCTTATTCTTAAAGCTCCTCTCTTTTCTTTGCCAAATATGGACATTTTGATTCTTTTTTTCGGTGTCATTTTGCATGAATTTTACATGATATGATGTAGAAACTTGACATAGCCGCCGTGGAAAAGCTATGGAATGCTTCTTACAGATAGGCACGCTATATCAAGAAAAACTAAAACAGCGAGAACATCATGGTAAAAACAAAATTATTAATTTCATTTATTTCATTTGGTTTGATGTTAAGTTCATGCGATCAAAAGAACGCTAGACTTGTAAACAGAAGAGTTGCTACACCCGAGAAAATAGAAGAAATAAAAGAAGCAGAAAGAATAAAAGTAGAGGTAATCAAAGAAGCACAAAGAGCAAGAGCAAAAACACAATAAAAGAGGAAGAAACAGAAAGAGAAAGAACAAAAGCAGCAGCAGAAGCAACAACAGCAACAACAGTATGCGACACGCACGAGCGGTGCAGGCGCATCTTTATCTAGTTTATCATCGTCAGGGTGGGGCCATGGCCGAAATTACAGAAGCTCCAAACAAATGCAGAACGAGGAAATGCTCAAACTCAATATGATTTTTTTTGGGAGGGAGGGGTAATATATCTCGATGGAAAAGAAGGAGTAGCATCACAAGACCTTAACGCAGCAATGTACTATTTTATTTTGATAGATGCTTCTCATAATAACAAAAAAGTCTTGGACTTCAAGGTAAATTGAGTTGGGCGTATTTCGACTATCGCCTCGGAAGAGACGGAGCAAAAATAGACCTCTTGACAAAGCAAGATTGTCGTAATAAGGCAGCAAAACTAAAAAACTATGGAACGCTAATGACGATCTTCCAGAATTACGGTAAATTTTGTGTCTGAAAAATAAAAGAAAAAGAATAAAATATAAACCCATTTTACATTACCATCTGATGGCCAAAACGGTCAATTCAGGTTTTAAAGTCTAAATCATTTTTTAATTGTTAAACTATTGTCCCGAGGCTTGCTGCGTGGAACCACTTGTAGTACAACTAGGCTATGTAAACGCTTAAAAGACAGACAGCACATAGTGCATATAAGATACTCTATCTTTTGTACACCCATAAGCATAAGAAAAGCTATATTTGTGAATTTAGAGCGTTGTAATAGCCTAAATAACAAAAGAAATTTGGTAACGCTTGCGAACATAGACTTTGAGCAAGAATAATTACAGCTCTTCAATTTCCTCCGCTGATACCGCGCGTCTTGCTGTGCGGAGGTTTATTTGATTTTTGATCGTTTAGCAAAATTATGTATAATGAAACCAGATTTTAAGTATATGGTTTGCGTTTTAATCGTAGAACATAAAAAAATATCGGCAAAGTTTAGATCCCGTTGGTAGTGTTTCATTTTCTGTAGAGTTATTTTAGTGCGCCCATAGCTCAATCGGATAGAGCATTTGACTACGAATCAAAAGGCTAGAGGTTCAACTCCTCTTGGGCGCATATGCGCTATGTTTCAAGGTATTTATGAAAACAAAAGATGCTGCTCGTCGCGCTTGTTTTATTTGGTCTGTGCTTTGGATAAGTTGTTTATGGGGTTATATATAACTACTCAGGGGGACAGCTAGCTCCAAAATAAAGCCCCAGACACATTTTGCCCATTCTTTACGGTAGTGTCAACTTATGGGAATCATTTCTACGAACGATATCAGCACCCCATATAAAATATAGGCCATATCAAATTCATTAATATCAACAAAAGAGAGGTAGAAATACCTTGCAAATGTTACCGGATACTAATTTTACGCTATTTCTAAAGGATTGGAAAACTTAACTTTACCTCTTAAAGTGATTTGACTGCAGCACGTTTAATTTTTACCGGAAATAATTAGAAGTTTGACCATAATTAAACCCTAGTTGTGCATCTCTTGAAATCCACTTCCCAAGTCGTCTAATGCCTAAAGACTTGTCTTTAGGCAAAATTCTTTGCTCTCTTAAACTCTTAAGAAGACACAACACAAAGCTCCTTTGTCTTTATTTTACCAAAGGAGCTTTACGCAGGTTCGTTTTACCTACTTTCTATTTCATTCATTTCATCCATTCTTGTTACCTCTTTGCTTTTTACTTGTTTTAACATTTTTAGAAGAGTTAATCAGTTCTTCTTCAAAAATTTTTGTTAATACTGTTTTGGCGCCAGAATGTCCTTGTCGTGTTGCTTTTGTATACCAGTTAAATGCTTCTCCTTTGCGATCTTGCTTTACTCCTTCTCCTTTGTCATACATCACACCCAAGCTATATTGAGCTTGAGCATCTCCTTGTTCTGCTGACTTTTTATACCAGTTAAGTGCTTCTTTATAATTTTGTTTTACTCCTAACCCTTTATAATACATTAAACCCAAGTAGTATTGAGCAATGGCGTTTCCTTGCTCTGCCGACTTTTTATACCAGTTCATTGCCTCTTTATAATCCCGTTCTACTCCTTCTCCTTTGTCGTACATCGTCCACAAGTCATGTTGAGCTTGAATAACTCCTTGTTCCGCTGCTTTTTTATACCAGTTCATTGCTTCTTTATAGTTTCGTTCTACTCCTAACCCTTTATAATACATTAAACCCAAGTAGTATTGAGCAATGACGTTTCCCTGCTCTGCCGACTTTTTATACCAGTTCATTGCCTCTTTATAATCCCGTTTTACTCCTTCTCCTTTTTCATACATCGTCCACAAGCCATATTGAGCTTGAATAATTCCTCGTTCCGCTGCTTTTTTGTACCAGTTCATTGCTTCTTTATAATTTTGTTTTACTCCTAACCCTTTGTAATACATCACACCCAAACTATATTGAGCTTGAGCATCTCCTTGTTCTGCTAACTTTTTATACCAGTTAAGTGCTTTCTTATAATTTTGTTCTACTCCTATTCCTATGTAATACATATCACTCAAGCTCTTTTGAGCTATAATATCTCCTTGTTTTGCTGCTTTTTCATACCAGCCCGCTGCTTCTGTGTAATTTCGTTCTACTCCTGCTCCTTTGAGATACATCAAACCCAAGTTATTTTGAGCGTCAGCATCTCCCTGTTTTGCTGCTTTTTTGAGCCAGCTTATTCCTTCCTCATAATTTCGTTCTACTCCTTCTCCGTTGCAATACATCAAACCCAAGCTACATTTAGCTTTAGCATTTCCTTGTTCTGCTGACTTTTTAAACCAGTTAAATGTTTCCTTATAATTTTGTTCTACTCCGTATCCATTGCGGTACGCCGTGCCCAAGTAATGTTGAGCGTTAGCATCCCCTTGTTCTGCTGACTTTTTGAACCAGTTAAATGCTTCCTTATAATTTTGTTCTACTCCTTCTCCTTTAAAATACATCAAACCCAAGTTATATTGGGCTTTAGCATTTCCTTGTTCTGCCGACTTTTTAAACCAGTTAAATGCTTCTTTGCAATTTTGTTCTACTCCTTTTGCGTCGTAGAGCGCCAAACCCAACTTATATTGGGCTTTAGCATCTCCTTTTTTTGCTGACTTTTTGTACAAGCTTTGATACAAGCTATTAGGTTTGTTTTTATCTTCGTTTTTTGGCTTACACGAATTTAAGTGCAAACCAAGTAAAATAAATGCAGTCGCTAATGCTTTTGTTTTCAACACTGTTTTTGGTTTCATTGTTTCTCCTCTATTTATTTTATTGTACAAATCCATACATGCATACGCATATGATGCCATCATGTCACCAAGCATTGCAATTTTATGTTCTATCTGCAACCAAACCAATTTTTTAAAATTGTTGTAATCAGTACAAAACATTTTGCGAAAATCCCAAAATGAGAAATCCAAATACTAAGCACACATAGCTAGACAATCCATTCCCAAACATGTATACAAATAATGGCGCAAGCATAGAAACTTGTTAAGAATTATGCATTTGAAGAGTTAGGGGAAGGTTGAATTAAAAGCCTGTGTAATCTCACAAACATCAGCAGCAAACCCGAGGTGCGAGGGAACCATTATTTATGACTAGACCTCTTTTCCAAGTCTGCAGTTTTAAAATTACACATTTTTGCTATTAAATTAAATCTCGAAATCCAAAGTACCTTCTTCTATTTTTGTATCTTTCGAATATTATCTCAAACCCCTTGTAAAACATTTGCACCAGCTTGTCTTCACAACCATTGTATATCTATCATTTGTATACAGATTTGTAAAGAGCTTGTAAGGTCTCATAACGTATTGATTGGGCTTTTGTTGAACAAAGGCAAACAAACTAAAACAACGATGAGCTTTTAATAAACGGCATATTTTTATATATAAAATCATCTTTTTGCAGTTTGCTGTATCTGTGCTGCAAACCTCAAATTCTGACGCGACAAAGACAGTCCAATATATGTTTTTAGATTTTACAAAGATCAAATGTATTTTTATTCCTTTGCCTTTATTCCCCTTTCTCTTCTGCTTATAAACAGCTTGGAAAAAGATCAACTGCTAAACAAAAAATTGATAAGACACAACCGTACATTTGAAAATTCAATTATTCCCTCAAAAAATTTCTCTAACCATTGAATTACAAAAACTTCATACACTACTGCCATAATGACAGAAATTGTTACTATTGTTAATGCTATTTCATAAATTATCGCTTGCGGACGTGTTATCAAAATTGTTTTCCTTAGGCAAACCGTCGTCTTACAACTGCTAATTTCATCATTTCATCTTATTAATTCTATCCCTAAAAGATTTTATATTTTATTGCAAGGAATAATAATATTTTAGTATAATCAGCAGTCGTAAATTAATTTGGAGGGGTCGCATAGTTGGTCTAGTGCGCTGGTTTGCTAAACCGGTGTACGGATGAAAGTCCGTACCGAGAGTTCGAATCTCTCCCCCTCCGCATGTTGTTTTTTCCTAGTAAAAAATTTGATTGTCAAATAATCTAAGTAGGACTGCTTGAACTATCAAAAACTGTGTATCTACTTCATCCATATTATTCAAACGTGACATAATAGCAAATTAATAGTAGCGGTGTTAGATTTCGACATGGAAACATAGGTTAGTAACAAATAACCGACAGTAAGATATGTTGGGGATTTGGTAAATGCAGTCTGTTTTATTGTAAGTATTTTCAAAATATTGCTTCTTGTAAAACAGCTAAATTTCCTCCAAAATCTAAATAGTGTAGTAAGTACCAATAATAAAGTTTGCAGCTGTAAGTTATAATGCCATAAGTTGTAGATTATGGATTTTAGGCGGTTCTTAATGCACGAATATCAATTACTTGCAATTATGGGAATAGGTTTTGCCCTCGCGCTAACGTTTGGTTTCATAACACAAAAGCTTGGTTTTTCTTCTATAGTAGGATATCTTTTTGCAGGATTTTTGATAGGACGGTCATCTCCAGTTTCCGTATTTGTAGCAGACTATGGTTTGGCATCTCAGCTTTCTGAAGCTGGCGTTATTCTTTTAATGTTCGGAGTCGGGCTACATTTTAAAATAGACGATCTTGTGGCAGTTAAAGGCGTTGCTATTCCCGGAGCGATTATACAAAGTGCAATAGCAACTACTTTTGGCATATTACTAGGCACAGCGTTGGGGCTTGATTTAAAATCTGCATTTATACTCGGTTTAGGTCTTTCTGTGGCAAGCACAGTAGTACTTTTAAGAGTTTTAGAAGATAATGACACTATAAACAACATACACGGACACGTAGCAATAGGATGGCTTGTTGTAGAGGATATCCTAACGGTATTAATACTCGTCGTTCTTCCAAGCCTCTCAGTAATATTATCAAATTCAAGCGTTTCAGCAGGAAGCATTGAAATACTGAAAGCAATAGGACTTGCTCTAGTTCACATTGCACTATTGTGGATCCTTGTTATGAAAATCGGAGGGCGTTTTGTTCCGTGGTTGCTATTAAAAATTGTAAAAACACGCTCTCAAGAACTTTTTACACTTACAGTTTTAGTTATAGCTTTTGTAACAGCGATTATTGCCGCTGCAGTATTTAAGACATCTTTTGCTTTAGGCGCATTTTTAGGCGGTATGGTTGTAGGAAAAAGCAAACTAAGCCATCAGGCAGCTGCCGATATTCTCCCGCTTAGAGATGCTTTTGCTGTATTATTCTTTCTTGCCGTGGGAATGCTTTTTGATTTAAAATTTGTAGTTAATAATCCTCTGCTTATTTGTGTATGTTTGGGTGTTGTTTTATTAATTAAACCATTGACTGCAATGCTTGTGGTTTCTATTTTGGGATATTCAACAAGAACGGCTCTTACAGTTGCAGTCGGACTTGCGCAAGTTGGAGAATTCTCATTTATATTAGCTCAAGAGGCAAAACGATTAGGCCTTGCTGGGGATATTGTTTACAACGCAATAGTAGTATGCGCTATAGTATCGATAACTTTTAACCCGTCAATATTTAAAAAAGTCTTTTCTATGGAAAAATTTTTGCGTTCTAAAAAAAAGCTGTGGCAAATTTTAAATTTTGCTGCTGATAGAAGAGGAAACAAAGGTAACAAAAATAAACAGATCATTAAAGATTTGCTTCAGATAGACAAACGTCTTGCTCAAAAAATAGCTATAGTTGTAGGTTACGGACCCACAGGCAAGCAAGTTACAAAAGCATTAACAGAGCAAGGCATAAAACCTGTTATTATTGAAATAAATATTGATACCGTTAACAGCTTAAACGCGCAGGAACAAATTGCAATCTACGGATACTCAACAAAGAAAGAGATTTTACTTGCAGCAAGCATTAAATATGCCGATTATTTAATTATCACAATCCCTTCTTTAGCAATAACGATGGAAACGGCTTCTCTCGCATCTACTTTAAATCCAAAAACACGAATACTTGTAAGAGCGAGATTCCTTGATCACAAAGAGAATTTAAAACAAGCTGGTATATCAGGAATTGCTTTTGAAGAAGAAGAAGTCGCAAAAGGATTAACTGCTCTGTTGCTTGATGATTTGGAACAACAAAGTCTTGTTGCCACAGCATCAGAAGTTGTCGTTCAGTCGACAGATGAAGAGCCTAATAACAACTAACAAATAGAACATCTCTAAAAACTCTTATCAAGTAAAGCTGCTGCTATCGTGCCTTTGTGTTTTTGTCGCCCGATGTTATTTTTTACGGGCAAGATACCTAGAAACAAGATCAGTATATGGTAAATGCGAAAATCTGCAAAAATCATGGGTTTTAAGACAAACCCAAATAATTATTTTGCAACGTAGTTATGTAAAATCTAAAACACATATTGGACTGTTTTTGTCGCATTAGAATTAGGTTTATAGCAAAGATATGGCAAAACTGCAAAAAGATGATCTTGTATAAAAATATGCCGTTTATTAAAAGCCCGTAGTTGTTTTAATCCGTTTGTCTTTGTTTGGCAAAAGCCCAATACATTACGAGATTCTGCAAGTTATTGACAAAAGTTGTTTGTTATTATACAATAAGCAGTCGTCAGGTGACAGTGCTAAAATAAAATTGTTTTAAAATAAAAGGACAAGGAGGGAGTAAAATGATTAGACCATTAGGCGAAAAAGTTTTGGTTAAGCCTACAGAAACCAAAGAAGTAAAAAAAGGAGGTATTATTATTCCTGATACCGCAAAAGAAAAGCCTCAAGAAGGCGAAGTTATTGCGGTAGGAGCAGGCAAAAAAACTGAGGACGGTAAAATAGTGGCTTTAGATGTAAAGAAAGGCGATAAAGTACTTTTCGGAAAATATTCCGGATCTGAGGTTAAATTTAACGATGTGGAATATCTTATAATGTCACAAGATGACATTTTGGGAATAATTGAATAATTAAACATAGAGATAAGGAGAAAATGAAATGGCAAAACAATTGATTTATAATGACGAAGCTCGTAAAGCTATGAAAAACGGTGTTGATAAACTAGCTAATGCGGTAAAAGTTACTCTCGGGCCTAAAGGAAGATATGTTGTTTTAGATAAAAAGTTCGGTTCTCCGACTGTCACTAATGATGGCGTAACAATTGCAAAAGAGATTGAACTTGAAGATCCTTTTGAAAATATGGGAGCTCAGCTTGTGAAAGAAGTTGCTTCAAAAACCAATGATATAGCAGGTGATGGAACTACAACTGCTACAGTTTTGGCGCAATCTTTGATAAATGAAGGTCTTAAAAATATTACAGCAGGGGCAAATGCAAACCATATTAGAAGAGGCATTGACAAGGCTGTTGCTGCAGTTATCGGAGAAATTAAGAATATTTCAAAGCATGTAAAAAATAAAGAAGAAATTGCGCAAATTGCTTCAATTTCAGCAAGTGATAGAGAAATTGGCAATTTGATTGCCGATGCGATGGAAAAAGTAGGAAAAGATGGGGTTATAACCGTTGAAGAAGGAAAATCTTCAGAAACAACTCTTGACGTTGTAGAAGGTATGCAATTTGATAGAGGATATAGTTCTCCTTACTTTGTAACAGATACTGAGAGAATGCAGGGTATTTTGGAAGATCCTTATATAATAATTACAGATAAGAAAATAAGCTCAATGCAGGAAGTTTTTCCTTTGCTTGAAAAAATTGTGCAAGCTGGCAAACAATTTGTAATTATTGCGGAAGATGTAGAAGGCGAAGCGCTTGCAACTTTAGTTCTCAACAAGATTCGCGGAACGCTTAAAGTTGTAGCCGTAAAAGCTCCTGGATTTGGCGACAGAAGAAAAGAAATGCTTCAGGATATAGCAATCCTTACAGGCGGAACTGTTATTACTGAAGAAACTGGATTAAAATTTGATAAGGCTACTCTTGAACTTCTCGGACAGGCAAAAAGAGTTGTTGTAGATAAAGAAAACACAACTATAGTTTCAGGCCTTGGTGATAAGAAAGAAATTGAGTTAAGAATAGCTCAAATTCGCAAACAGATTGCAGATACAAAATCAGAATACGATAAAGAAAAACTTCAGGAAAGACTTGCAAAGTTAGTAGGCGGCGTTGCGGTTATAAATGTAGGTGCGGCAACTGAAGCTGAAATGAAAACGAAGAAGTTTAAAGTAGAAGATGCTTTGAATGCAACAAGAGCAGGTGTTGAGGAAGGTATAGTTGCAGGCGGGGGAGTAGCACTTCTCAAGGCTCAGGCTGTTTTAGAAAAGGTTAATGTTGTTGATGCTGATGAAAAAACAGGAGTTGAAATTGTTCTTAAAGCTCTTGAGGGACCAGTAAGAATGATAATTGAAAATGCAGGAATTGAAGCTTCTGTAGTAGTAGATAAAATTAAAAATTCAAAGGATGCGGCTTTTGGCTACAATGCAGATACCAACGAATATGTAGATATGATAAAGGCCGGGATTGTTGATCCTGCAAAAGTAACAAGAACTGCGTTGGAAAATGCAGCCTCAATAGCAGGACTTGTTCTTGTAACAGAAACATTGGTAACAGATATTCCGGATAAATCTTCGAAATTGCCAATGGGCGCAGGAATGCCTCAAATGCCTGAGTATTAGTAAAATATAAGTAAGCGTAAGTAAAAATAAAAAGAAGCCTCCGTATGAAAATTACGGAGGCTTCTTTTGTAGCAGTATAAATTTCTATGCAATATATAGCCAAATCGCTTTCAAATCACCACTTTGAGTTGCGCTACAAAGAACGTAAAGTTGTGCATGGTTTTTACAGCTAACCTTGTTTAAAGCATCTTGTCGTGAAAATAACATCTAGTACCAAAACAAAGACATAGCAACAGTAACTTGTTAGAATTTTTAGAGACACCCCATCGTATCAAATTTTTGCTGAAGTTATAGTTTTTTGCGCCTGATATTTTCCTTTTCTGTCTGCATAAGAAACTTCGCAAACGTCGCTTGCGCCTAAAAATAAAACCTGAGCTATGCCTTCGTTTGCATAAACCTTTACAGGTAGAGATGTTGTATTTGCTATTGAAAGCGTTACAAAACCCTCCCATTCTGGTTCGAAAGGAGTAATATTTACAAAAATACCGCATCTTGCGTATGTAGATTTACCAAACGCAATAGTTATAATATCTCTTGGTATTTTAAAATACTCTATTGTCTTCCCTAAAATTATGGAATTTGGAGCGATTTCTATGTAGTGTTCAACGGTTACAGATTCAAATAATTCTTCCTGCGATTGTTTAGGATCAAGAGTACCAGTGTCCTTTTTCATAACCATAAATTCATTCGAAAGACGCATGTCGTACCCATAAGAAGACGTTCCGTAAGAAATTCTCCCTTCTCTTACCTGACCTGCTTCAAACGGCTCTATCATCTTATGCTCAAGCGACATTTTTTTTATCCATTTGTCATTTTTTACCATTGATCACCTCTTATTAGACCTCTTTTTCAAGCCTACGGTTTTAAAATTGTTGTAGAATCTCACCACAACAATCTCACAAAACATGGTTTTACGTGAATTCTCTTGTGTGGAACTTGCTTGCTGCAGCACTCATGTGGGAAGCATGTCTTAATTTTCTTTTTTTGTCGCTTTCTACCAGCTTATTCCTATTTTCCAATAAATTGC
>BNVV01000029.1 GCA_025998355.1 Endomicrobiia bacterium | reverse complement strand
AAACGTCCCTTTCTTTACTCCCATTAATCGCCTAAACCCATTCCATCTGTTTCCGCACGCTTTCTTTTTCTGTTTCATAGTACTTCTATTGTACTTTTATATATTAGTTGTGCAAGAGGTCTAATGACCTTATTAGCAGTAATGCCAAAATTACAAAGCTATCGCAAGAGAAATTGCTGCTTTATCTATTGCTCATTACGCAAATAAAAGTGGTAAGACTTTCAAAAGGCGTAGAACTTCTGTTGGACGACACTTGTTAAACGAATGCTGTTTATGTGCGCTTTGGTTGCTATTAAATCCAACAATGCCTTAAAAGCCTTCTTTCGAAAAACTGACAAGTAACGCTAAACTTAAAATGCTTGCTATTGTTGCTGTTATGCGTAAATTATTACATTATTAACAATTGTTGTAAACAGTTTTACCTTGATAGGTCTTATATGAACGCCTAATTATACTTCCTTTTAAGGTCTTTTTATCAACTTTTTTCAAATGGGTTGATGCATACAAACACACTAGTTCCCAAAAAGAGATCAAAGAAACACCCACTGACAAAAGAAGATAAAGAGTTAAATAGGGAGATTTCATCAAAAAGGATTATAGTGGAAAATATTAAAGTATTTGTTAAAAGGTTCAAAATAGTCTTGAGAATAGATAAGTAATAGCAGAAGACGCTTTGGACTGCGATTTAACTTGGGTTGCAGGTATTTGTAATTTTAAAATTTAATACTCAAGTTGCGCAAGAGGTCTATTCTTCCTCATTGTTCTGTGAGAGCCAGAGTTCTCAACGTATATAAAGATGATTCTTGGACACATGAGATTAAATTACAGATATACGCTGACCGCTACTACCAACAATTGATATGCCAAAACGGTTAAAATTACAACGCAGCAATGGCAGACTTAGCTTGGCTGTATACAAAATTGGCGTTCTATGATAGTGGCGTCCGGACCCCTATAGCAACAACTGTAATTTAAATGAACTAGACATGGGCAAAGATTTATTAAATCACGACAAATGCATAAAAAAGTTTCAAGATTTATGTGCTATAGGTTAAATTGCTTGAAGTTGCACCGTACTATAGTTTTAAAGATGCGGGTGAGCCTGGCAAAAAATCCTCCATCAGTCGTAAATTGGGAGATGTGATTTATGCAGGAAGTCTGTAATGCTTACAAAATAAATATAATTATAGATGTTAACAAAATTCTTCGGGGAAGGTGAAAGGAGCTTGTATCCTTACTCCTTACCGGCAGTGATAAGGATATAAAGTCTTTTAAGCCTGCGACTTTGCATAAAAAAATGCGAATTGAACCTGTGAAAATCAGATGCCGACGGCGATAGTGCTTAAGTGCTCAAAGTCCGGATGTAAGAAGATAGAGTATAATTTTGCCTCTCCCTCGAAAACATTTTTTGTTTTCAAAATAGAGGTTTTTTTATGAACGTTAAATACATGCAAACTGCAATAAATCTTGCTAAAAAAGGCAAAGGTAAAATTTATACTAATCCCATGGTAGGTTGTGTAATTGTAAAAGATAATAAAATTATAGGGAACGGTTGGCATCAGTATTTTGGTGGTAACCATGCAGAAATAAATGCCCTTGTGGATGCAGGAAAAAATGCCAAAGGTGCAGATCTATATGTTACTCTTGAGCCGTGTAATAGTCACGGCAAGAGGTCTCCATGTACTCTTGCAATTATAAAAGCAGGTATAAAAAGAGTTTACTATGCATTGCGCGATAAGAATGTTTTAGGCAGCAGAGAAATGTTAGAAAAAAATGGGATAGAAGTGCATGAGGGTTTGTTAAAAAAACAAGCAAGGTCTTTAATAAGTGATTATTTAAAATATTTAAAAAGTAAACCTAAAATTTCAATAAAAGCTGCAATGACATTAGATGGCAAAATTGCGACTTATAATTATGACTCAAAATGGATAACTTCGGAAAAATCAAGGAATTTGGTGTATGAAATAAGATCCCATTATGATGCTGTTCTTGTAGGCTTGAATACTGCTATTAAAGATAATCCATTTCTTACAACACATTCTAAAAAATTAAAAAATCCTGTAAGAGTTGTCATAGATCCATATTTAAAGCTTCCAAAAACGCACAACTTGCTTGATGGTAATGTTCCTACTATCATCGTTTATGATTTAAGTATTGCAAGTATACCAAAACATTTAAAGAAAGAAGGAATAATTTTAGCTCCTGTTGATATTAGTATGGCAAAAAAAGATTTTAACGTTATAGTGAGAAAATTAAATTCTTTCTCATTGAAAAGTATTTTAATAGAAGGCGGAAGCGAAATAATCTCGTCGGCTTTGTTTTCAAATGTTGTGGATGATGTATATTTTTTCATTGCTCCAAAACTTATTGGCGGTAAAGGCGCAATATCTGTTGTCGGCGGCGCGGGTGTCAAGAAAATCTCTGAGTCATTACGTATAAAAAATATGAAAGTAAAAAAAATTGGACAGGATTTCCTTATAACAGGACAACTTGACAAAACAAGTCCTACAGTTATTTAGAGTCAACTATAGTCCATAAAATTACAAATATCAGATGCTTGAAATTTATTTAGAATACTGCTGAAATATCATGACAATATCATGACAAGAGTTAATTGTAAGCAATTTATAAGCAAGTAGCGCAATACTGCAGTGACACAGCGCCCTCTTGCGTGTTTTATAAACTAACATGATTTATCATCAATAAAAACTGTCAAAACTGATATGTTGTCAGTGCTCTTTAAGGTATGTATGATATTAGCCGATGATAGGATTTGAACCTACGACCCATTGCTTACGAAGCAATTGCTCTACCAGCTGAGCTACATCGGCATTGGTTTATGTACAAGCAAAGCAGCTCTTGCGTTGGTACGTAAAAATGCGTCTCAAGGAGGAGATTGGAACTCACCCTATTTTATAAGCAATTTGCAAATCCCCAAACAGCCCTTCGCGCCGGCTAAACCATAGTGCGCGCGCGAAGGGCTGATAAATTTTGGCCATGAAATTTACTTGCTAACCGCAGCTGAATCAGAAGCTTTAGAAGCTTTAGCTGAACCAGAAGCTCTAGAAGCTTTAGCTGAACCAGAAGCTTTAGAAGCTTTAGCTGAATCAGAAGCTTTAGAAGCTTTAGCTGAATCAGAAGTTGCAGCTGAATCAGAAGTTGAAGCTGAATCAGAAGTTGAAGCTGAATCAGAAGCTTTAGCTGAATCAGAAGTTGAAGCTGAAGCTGAAGTTGCAGCTGAATCAGAAGCCGTAACTTCCTGCGCAGGCTTTGAAGTCTCTTTTGGCTTGTCTTCGCAAGCCACAAACGAAAACCCAGAAAATGATGCCAGCGCCGCAAAAAACACAAGTCTCTTTTTCATCTTTCTCTCTCCTTTTGATAATTTACAACTACCTTCTCTTGGTGATTCTATATCTTTTAATATTTTTTTGCAACTAACTTGTTAGGATGTGCCATTTAAGAGATAAAGCGTCACATCCCCCAAGTTTATAAAATGCAACAACACCTTAAAATCTAAAAATTTAAAACTAACAACTTAAATTCTTGATTATGTTGATACAAAAATATACCATTTTAATAAATAAAGTTCTAGAATTACGCCTTTGGAGAAACAACAAATTTTTAGATCTTCAAGCAATGAAAATAACTTCTTAAAGAGACTTTACATTTAAGATTCCTACAAACCCCTTACAAAAAATCTATCTTTTTGTATGGTGGATATTTTCTTACTCCACTTGCGACATTTTAACTCTTAACTAGCATAAATTTTAAAACGATTTGATTAAACACAAACACTGATTCTTTGGCCAATTTTATTCTATTATTGTATTTTTCTAATGTCTTATCTTTTAAACATTCCAGAAGCACAGTTTTATGTTTTTGATTGTCAAAACAATTAATATCTATACCTTCATTTAAAAGTCTTAAGCCCAGCATTATTTTTTCAGATTTATAAAGTTCATCGTTTATGTATTCTTTTTCTGTTTCCAACAAATTGCCGCAAATGCCAGTAACAGTATTTTGTAATAACCAACACGATTCAATATATTCTTCAATATTTTCAATATTTTTATATCTATTTCTTTCTAAATACCCCGACGCGCCTGCACCAATACCTATATATTCAAAATTACGCCAATAATTTGAATTATGAAAAGATTCTCTGTCTTGTTTAGCCCAGTTTGAAATTTCATAATGAATATATCCGTTTTTCGTCAAAATTTCCACCGTTCTATCATACATATCTCTTTGAACATTATCATCTGTAACAACACCAGTTTTATAAAAAGGGGTGCCTTCTTCTATTGATAAAGGATAAAGAGACAAATGTTCGCATGAAAATGTCAAAGCTCTTGACAAAACTTTCTCCCAATCTTTTACCGTTTGATTTGGAAGACCGTATATCAAGTCAATATTGATATTATCAAACCCTGTTTTTCTTGCCGTATCATACACATCGCAAAAAGTTCTAAAATTATGTACCCTTCCCAAAAAATTAAGGCTGCTATCTTCAACAGATTGAAGTCCTATACTTAATCTGTTTATTTTAAATTGTTTAAGCAAATGTAGTTTATCTTTTGAGGCAGACTCAGGATTTAATTCGAATGTAAATTCACGTATTTCCGATAAATTAAAATTTTCTTTTAATGTTTGCAAAAGTTTTTGTATTTGTTCCAAAGACAACGCTGACGGTGTGCCGCCGCCAATGTATATTGAGCATATTTTTTTATTTTTGAACCTTGAAACGTGAGTTATTAAAGCATTGATGTATTTATCTACCAAAGTAACATTGTATTTTATAGAAAAAAAATCGCAGTAATGACACTTTTGTTTACAAAATGGGATGTGTATATATAAACCTGACATATTTGAGCCCAATCTTTATAACTAACTTTATGTTGGTATATTGTGTTAGTTCAAAACGTACTGTATCGCACCGTACACATTTCCGTCCAAAAAGCAATCTTTTCATGATTTGCACAGCAATCCTGTGTTGCTTTTAGTCGAAAAGTTTATAGGTGACAACAACCAAAATACCCAAATCCATGACATAGTTATACAAGGCGGCCATTGTATAAAATACTACATCAAACTTCAATAGATCTATTTTTTCAAACCTATCTAGGAATTTTAAAGTTATATATTTCAAGCTTTAAATTAAATTTCAAATCCAAAGTGTTTTCTTCTATTTCTGTATCTGTTAGATACTACTTTTAAGTCTTAAATCTTTTCAAAACGTTTGCGTTGATTATTTCTTTGCTCTTCTTCTTCTTTTCGTTTGTTTTCGTAATTATTATATGTTACCATCTGCGTACAGGCTTGAAAAGAGTTTGTAAAATCTAAAAACACATATTGGACTGTTTTTGTCGCTTAAGATTAGGTTTGCGGTTAAAGATACAGAGCAAACCGCAAAAAGATGATTTTATATATAGAATATCGTTTATTAAAAGTTTGTTGTTGTTTTAATCCATTTATCTTTGTTTGACAAAAGCCCAATGCGTTATGAGATTCTACAGAGTTCTAATGAAGAAAATGCTACATGATCTTTGAAATAAGATGAAAATTTTGTAGAAGCAAAGGAACAATATGCATTTGGGCATGCTTAATAAAAGGAGGTTCTCTAAACATTGCAGAAAGAGTGGTATAAGAAATCGGAATTGTTGTTTTGCCAAGAGCATGTTTTGGTGAATACAACGAAGGATAAAGGATGTATGAGAACATCTTTGGTAACGCATAGCAAAAGATTTCATGATAGTGCGGATAAGTTTACAAAAATACTACTTAGGACAAATAAGATTTTGAGCCAAATGTAAGGATTATTTATGAAAAACAAATGCATTAACGTAGGTCTAATTGGATACGGACTTGTAGGAAAAGGCGTAGTAAGAAACTTGGAGGAAAACAAAAAAATAGCTCTAAGAAAAATCAGCAAGCCGATATGCGTAAAATCAATTTGCGATTTAAGGCCAATAGACAAGCCTGAGCTTTACGTTAAAAATTTTATGGATATTGTAGAAGATCCTGAAATAGATTTGATTGTTGAGCTTGTCGGCGGATATGAGCCTGCCAGAACAATAATAATAGAATCTTTAAAAGCCGGTAAAAATGTTGTAACCGCAAATAAAGCTGTACTTGCAAAATATTGGGATCAGATATTTACAGCAGCGCAAGATTATCAAAAATTAGTATATTACGAAGCTTCCGTCGGCGGTGTAATACCTGTAGTTCAGGGTTTAAGCGAAGGGCTTGCTTGTGAAGATATCCTTGAAATCAAAGGCATCTTAAACGGCACTACAAATTTTATTTTAAGTGAAATGACAAAACGCGGAGTGACTTACGAGGCAGCTTTAAAAAGTGCCCAAATAGCTGGTTTTGCCGAAGCCGATCCATCTTTTGACGTAAACGGTATAGATACTGCGAATAAACTTGCGATACTTTCTTCTCTTGCGTGGGGCGGATGGATAAAAGTTGAAGATATATCTATTGAAGGTATTGCAAATTTGGATATTGAAGATGTGCTAATAACGCAGGGTCTTGGGTATGATGTAAAACTAATAGGTTCTGCGCAGAAAACGAAGGACGGAATAGATTTGTCTGTACAGCCGTGCCTTGTAAATAAAGATCATGCATTTGCAACTGTAAAAAATGAATATAATGCTGTTATGATCACGGGTAAAGATGCTGGCGATGTTTTATTTTATGGAAAAGGCGCCGGTCAGCAGCCTGCATCAAGCGCAGTTGTTTCGGATATTATAAATCTTTCAAAATTTATTGTTACAAATACTGCGGGTATTGTTCCAAATGTTGTTTACGATAAAGAGAAAAAAATAAAAGTTCTTCCATCAGAAAAGAGCAAAGCCCCATATTATTTAAGATTTGAAGTACTAGATAAGCCCGACGTTTTGTCAAAAATTTTATGGATTCTCGGCAAATGTAAAGTTTCAATAGCAAATCTTGAGCAGCTTAGCATAAGCAGCAATGGCTACACCAGGATTATTATACTTACACACGAGACGTACCGAGAAAATCTTGAAAAAGCTTTAAAGCAGATTAATGCTACAAGATCTATAATAAAATCTAAAGCAGTTAAAATTAAAGTAGAACCGTAATCAAACAACTCTCTTGCGTTGATTAATTCAAAATTGCTCAAACTTTATTTACGAAATAATTAACCTTGAAAGAGTGGGAACATTGGTGTAGATTAAAAAGCGCACGTTGAACAGCTGTCTATTGCTGCTGTAGACGTTGCCAACAAAAAGATAGAGCTCTTTGCGGTAGTTTTGTTACATTTGCAGGCAAAATGCTTGAGATTAAAAAAATGAAACATATGCAAGGGACGAACAATCAAAATAATATATGCTCATCAGGTGTTAACCATAGACAAAGAAAAGGTATGCTTGCATACTCTTTATGCAGCTTAACGGAACCAAGAAATAAAAACAGTAGAAAATGCGTAATGTCGGTAACTGTGAAGCGGCAGTTGATTCCCCTTTTTGTAATAACGACACAAGACAGAGGGGGGGGTAATAGTCGCGGTGTGGCGGTTAGCTCCCTTTTGCTACAAAAAGGGCGGGGAAAGCGCAGTCTGATGTTTGAGAAATGATAGCGATCTTGCAAAGATGGCAATGAAACAGCCGTAACAATAACTGGCAAATATATGTCTTACAGGCGTTTGTTGTAATTGGAGAAAATGGTGTGGGTCAAAAAAATATTATTATTGCTTCAAGCGGAACCGGTGGGCATATCTATCCCGGCATAGCTTTGGCAAAGGAATTTCAAAAGAAAAACTACAAGCCGATTTTTTTCATCACCGATAATGCTGCTGCAAGAGAAATTTTAAAAACAAGCGGGTTTGAATATATTGCATTTAACGCGATAGGTATGCCAAGGAAAATCTCCTTTTCATTTATACCTTTTACAGTAAAGATGATATTTACTTTTCTTAAAGCTTTAAAACAAATTTTAGCTATAAACCCGACAGTCGTAGTGGGAACAGGAGCATATATTACCGTCCCGGTTATTTTTGCGGCTAAAATATTTCGTAAAAAGACTTTTATACATGAACAAAACAGAGTACCCGGGAAAGCAAATATACTTTTAAATAAAATAACAGATAAAACGTTTGTAAGTTTTAAACACTCAGAAAAATATTTTAAGAATAAGAATATTTTTATTTCAGGATATCCCATAAGGGAAGATATCTTATCTGTCTCCAAAGAAAATGCCCTAAAAATACTGAATTTAGAAAATAATGTTTTTACAATTTTAGTTTTTGGAGGAAGTCTAGGTGCTGTAAAACTCAATGAGATTGTGTGCAAAACTCTTTTGGGTTTGATTCAAAAAAGCAAATTTCAAGTTTTGCATATAACAGGTTCCAATAACTACGCTCATATAAAGGATCAAGTTAAGGGGTTTGCAAATTACAGAGTATTTGAGTATATGAATAACATTGCCTCTGCCTATGCCGCAAGCAATATCGTGATATGCCGTTCAGGTGCGGGAACTGTTTTTGAACTAAAAGCTTTAAATAAATTTGCGATTCTCGTGCCATATCCTTATGCAACTGATAATCACCAATATTGGAATGCAAAAGAAATAGAAAAATTTGGAAAAATAATAGTAATTGAAGAAAAAGATCTTACCAAGGAGAAATTAGGTGAAAAGATACATATGTTAAAGAACAACATGGAAGATAGTGCGGTTGAAAATATTGCAGATATCGCACAAAAATTAATGTTTGAGGAAATAATAAAATGTATAAAATCTTAATTTCAAATGACGATGGTGTAAAAGGAGCTGGTCTTCGTCCCTTAATAAAAGAGCTCTCAAAGATCGGCAAAGTGTATGTTGTCGTTCCAAAAAATCAAATGTCAGGAACGGGGCACGGCATATCTCTTGCTAAATATAAAAAAGTTGAAAAAATAGCAAAGGATTTTTACATAATTGAAGACGGGACACCTGCAGATTGCGTGCAATATGGGCTATATCGCTTTTTAAAAAATAAAATAGATTTAGTTGTATCAGGCATAAATACATGTCCTAATCTTGGTCAAGATGTTATTTATTCCGGAACTGTAGGTGCTGCAAGAGAAGGCGCTTTAAAAGGGATTCCATCGCTTGCTGTTTCAGCAGCTGAAATGGACGCTACAGAATACGATCATTCTGCAATGGCAGCAAGAGTAATTGCGGAAAAAGTATTAAAAAGAAAAGAATTCTTTAAAAGTGTTTGTTTAAATATAAATATTCCGAAAGGTTATAAAGGTATAAAAATTGTTCCTTTGGGACTGCGAGTATATGATGAAAATATTAAAACTGCGGTAGATAAAAAAGGTAATTCTTCATATAAACTATCAGTAGGATATATGTCTGGTATAAAAAATGAAGGAAATGATGTAGATACGGTAGATAAAGGATATATTTCTATCACTCCGCTGCAAATGGACCAGACAAATTTTGATTTGATAAAAAAGATAAAATTATAGCCGACAACTTTATATTGGCATATACACAAATCTACCAATACAGAGGTTAGCAAAGTATATAAAAACTATTATGGAAAACAAATTTAAGCTTGTATCTAAATTCGTACCGTCTGGAGACCAACCTTATGCCATTGACGAATTACATCACAACTACCTAACAGGTAAAAATTCGCAAGTTCTGCTTGGTGTTACAGGTTCGGGTAAAACGTTTGTTATGGCAAATGTTATTGAGAAAATACAAAAGCCAACGCTTATAATATCTCCAAACAAAATACTGGCGGCGCAAACATACGCGGAGTTCAAAGCTTTTTTCCCTAATAACGCTGTCGAGTATTTTATATCCTATTACGATTACTATCAGCCTGAAGCTTATATTCCGTCAAGTGACACGTATATAGAGAAAGACTCTTCAATAAACGATCATATAGACAGGCTTCGTTTAAAAGCAACAACATCACTCCTTGAAAGAAAAGATGTTATCGTTATTGCTTCTGTTTCTTGTATATATAATTTAGGTTCTCCGAAAGATTATCAGAATATGTGCGTTGAAATAACAACAGGCAAAGAAAAACCGATAAAATTGCTTTTAACTGAACTTATTTCAAGCCATTATGAAAGAAATGAAATCGAATTTATAAGGGGAAGATTTAGAGTGAAAGGCGACACTGTTGAAATATTTCCCGCATATCTTGAAACTGCCGTAAGAATTGAATTTTATGGTGATACCGTTGAAAACATAAAAGAATTTAATCCTATTACAGGCGAAATAATTAATAAAAAAGATAAGGCGTATATTTACCCAGCAAAACTTTTTGTTACAGATAAATATAAAATTGATAATGCGTTAAAAACCATAAAAAAAGAATTAGATGAATCTCTCGCTATCATGAAATCTCAAAATAAACTTCTTGAAGCGCAGCGTCTAGAACAACGCACAAAATATGATATGGAGATGCTGAAAGAAACAGGTTCATGCAGCGGTGTTGAAAATTATTCAAGACATTTATCTGGTAATCCTCCAGGATCAAGACCGACGACACTCATAGATTATTTTTTAAAGGAAAACGATGATTTTTTAATGATAACTGACGAATCTCATATTTCTCTTCCTCAAATAAGGGGAATGTATGAAGGAGATAGAAGCAGGAAGCAAACTCTTGTGGATTTTGGATTCAGATTGCCGTCTGCTTTGGACAACAGACCTTTGAGATTTGCAGAATTTGAAAAACTTATAAGAAAATTAATGATGGTTTCAGCCACACCTGGAGCTTATGAATTAGAAAAAGGCAAAAAACACATAGTAGATTTAATTATTCGCCCTACCGGACTTGCAGATCCTGAAGTTATTATACGTCCTATAGATGGACAAATACAAGATCTAATGCAGGAAATACAAAAAGTTACCGATAAAAAACAAAGAACTTTGGTTACCACACTTACAAAAAAAATGTCTGAAGATTTAACAACTTATTTAAAAGAAAAAGGATTTAAAGTTGAGTACCTTCATTCCGAGATAGATACTTTAACAAGAATTGAAATACTTAAAAATCTAAGGTTTGGGAAGTTTGACGTTTTGGTAGGAATCAACCTTCTTAGAGAAGGTTTAGACTTGCCAGAAGTTTCTCTTGTAGTTGTGTTAGATGCAGATAAAGAAGGTTTTTTACGTTCCGAATCTACTTTGATTCAGATTTGTGGAAGAGCCGCAAGGAATATTGACGGACGAGTTATTTTTTATGCAGATACCATGACAGGTTCAATGCAAAGAGCTTTAACAGAAATGAATCTCCGTAGAAAAAAACAAATTGAATACAATAAAAAAAACAACATAAGCCCTAAAACAATAATCAAAGCAGTTCACGAACTCAATGAGTTTAGCAATTTATCAAGGCAGAAATCTATAACCCATATTGTAGCGGAAGAACAGTTTGATTATAAGGTTACTCCTAAAAATATCGATGGTATAATAAAAGAAATAGAACTACAGATGAAAGATGCAGCTGAAAGTCTTGATTTTGAATCTGCTGCAGCTTTAAGAGACAGAATGCTTGAACTTAAAAATATGAAATCCGGTAAATCTCCATCTAAAAGTAAAAAAAGATAAGTACTTTTGTTATTTTTGTGTTTTGTATGATATTACATGTAGAGATAATTTTACATATAGAAATGCGCCATTTTATTAAAATACTGTAGCTGTTTTAATTCGTTTGTTTTTGTTTGACAAAAGTTCAAGATGTTATGAGATTTTGCGACGGGTTGATAAGATGTATAAAATTTAGTATAACCCTCTTGGTTTAACGGAAACGTCCTTCTTTAAAGTCCTTTGATGGGCGGATGGCGGAACTGGCAGACGCACAGGACTTAAAATCCTGAGGCTCGCAAGAGCCGTGAGGGTTCAATTCCCTCTCCGCCCATTGTGTTTTAGTTGTTACAAACTTAGGCGGAGAGGATTGCTCAAAAGAAGTACGAAAATAGTATAGAGGCATATAATGGACGGGCGAATCGTTGGAATAGGAACGGGAATGTGGAGAAGGAAGTAGTGATAAAAAAATGTAGGCAAGCCATGGGAGCATGATAAGGACTTATGCGAAAGAAAAAATTTAAACTTGAGTGGTGCTTTTATATTTAAAACGCTTTCGCAAAATCTTTAAGCAACATAGCAAATTGTATAAGTTGTTTATGTGATTTATTTTATTGGCTATGGTTGCACATTGGTGTTATTTACGGGAACATGCTCCGGCCTTTTTGGTTTTGGTTATCGCGCTGCTAGCTCAATTGGTAGAGCAAACGACTCTTAATCGTTAGGTTATAGGTTCAATTCCTATGCAGCGCATTGACGTATTTTGAAGTAAGGGTCTTTATGTTTTGGCAAAAAATTTCTAGAATTTTCAAAAAAATTCAATAAAATTTTAAACGCAGGAGGGATTTATATGGTGCCTCTTGTTGTAAAGTATTTTTCATGCGTTTTATTACAGAATTCTTATAAAGTTTAAATAATTTTTCAGCGCCCTTCGGTTTATTTAATTTGATTATTTAATAAAATTATGTGTATAATTGGCTCGGACAATTGGATTAAATATCGAACATGAATAAAAGAGAGGGGGGGGTACTATTATGGCAGAAGCGAGATGCATGAAATGTAAAAAACAAGTCGAGGTGAAAGATCTTCAAAATGTAGTGATGAAAAATGGCATGAAAGCAATTTCTGGTGTGTGCCCTAATTGTTCAACGAAAGTTTTTAAAATCGTTGGTAAAAATAAGTAAGATAAAATATATTTACTAAGAACTGATAAAAAAATTAGAAGCTGATTCTTTGTGGCTTGGAGGAGTGATTCTTTCGTTCGTTTGTTGAGACAAAACCAATGCGTTGCTAGATTCTGCAAAAATTTCGAGTTTCTAAAGGGGCATGGCAACAGTGGTTTGTTATATTTTTGAAGGGGCCCTGTTTGCTTTTTTTCTACTTAAATATGTACAATGAATGAGTTATTTTGTTAAAGATTTTGGTCTCCCACTGGATTTTTAGCGAAATTGTTGTGATGTTTGGCAGTATAATTTTTTATAGGGCAAGGTTTTAAAAGATGAATAAAAAGACTTATCTACCGAAACAAGACTCAATTGAAAGAAGGTGGCACTTGATAGATGCCAATGGCGAGGTTTTAGGCAGACTTGCAGTTAAGGTGGCTGGACTTTTGAGAGGTAAGAATAAAATTTTCTATACTAACCATATAGACTGTGGCGATTTTGTGATTATTGTAAATGCAAGTAAAATTGTTCTTACCGGAAATAAACTTAAGCAAAAGACATATTTTACGTATTCAGGGTATCCTGGTGGAGTAAAATTAACGCCGTATTCTGTTTTGATGGAAAAAAGTCCTGAAAAGGCATTGCTTGCAGCGGTCAAAGGAATGCTTCCTAAGAATAAGCTTGCAGACAGACAGATTACAAGGTTGAGAGTATTTAAAGGCGATACGCATACACACAATGCGCAATTAATATCATCGATAAAGTAAAAGAGAGTAAAGAGGAGAAAAATGAGTAATATTTCTTATTTAAGCACAGGACGCAGAAAAAACGCGGTTGCTAGAGTGAGTGTTTCAGATGGTAACGGCAAGATCATAATTAATGATAAAACTGTAGACGAATATTTCGGTGGTTTGGAAAGATTAAAAAAAATAGCTTTAGAGCCTATGGCTGTTTGGGAAGGCACGGGGAGTTATGATTTTTGTGTTAATGTTAATGGTGGCGGTGTAGGCGGTCAGGCGGGAGCGGTAAGTCACAGTTTGGCAAGAGTAATCTTAAAGCTTAACGAGGCGTCAAAAACAGCATTGAGAAAAGAGGGTCTTTTAACTAGAGATTCAAGGATGGTAGAAAGAAAAAAACCAGGAAGACCGAAAGCAAGAAAACGTTTTCAATTTTCAAAACGTTAATATAGCCAACTGGCTTCTATATTTAGTAGATTTGCACTCGCTTAGAAAAATGGATAGATGTGTTTTTGGGTATTAGCCAAGAAGTGACATGTTCTTTGCTTGAGTTCAAGGTCAAGCGACTATAGTTAATCATTTTAAGTTGCACCGTATCGTAGTTTCAAAGATGCGGGTGAGCTTGGGATGAAAATCCCCTGTTTCCTACCGCGTATCTTTTATTTTACCATTCAACGATAACCAATAATGCTGCAGGTTGAATTTAGATCCGGCAAATACATCAGCAAAATAAAGCACTTTACATCCAACTTTCTCTATAAGTTCTCTTGTTCTTTTACTTTTGTGAATTGATGCATTAGATCTCTTACATAATTAACATATAAAAGTATAATGGAAGGACTATAGCAGGAGACAGTTACAATGTCAGCAAAAGTTGTGGATATAGACATAGGGTACGCAGAAGAAGTATTAATAAGTAGTGAGGAATATGCACTAGATGGGAATAGGTATTATTAAAGGAAGGTGTAGAGGTTCAGTGATAGATGCTACAGAATAGTGATACAAAGACCTAAAAAAACAGCGAAATGGCAAAAGCGGGAAGAAAAAGAGACATACAATAACCGTTGGTAGTAGTTAAATTAAAGGTGAGCAAATAATACGCACAGCGATAATAGGACAAGGAACGATTTTAGTTTATTTTAATACATGTATTTATGCAAAGAAAGACAAAAAGACAATAAGATACATGGCAGATACAGATCAACCCACTTGAAAAAAGTTGATAAAAAGACCTTAAAAGGAAGTATAATTAGGCGTTCACATAAGACCTATCAAGGTAAAACTGTTTACAACAATTGTTAATAATGTAATAATTTACGCATAACA
>BNVV01000028.1 GCA_025998355.1 Endomicrobiia bacterium | reverse complement strand
ACATTTTCTGCCACAATCTCAAAAGAACCTCTTTCTTCTATAAGATCACTGTAAATGTTTCTTAAAACTTTGTCAATGTTGTGACAAACAGCACGAATTTTCTTACTTGCAAAAGCAAGTATCCATGCCATTTGTCATACTCGTGAAAACGAGTATCCATGTTAAATGGATTCCCGCTACTTGCGAAAATGACAACAGCTAAGCCTTCGCGACAACAATTTAAATTTGTATCGATAACCCTTAAAACAGATCAAGACTTAAATTAAATCTTAAAATACAAAACGCTTTCTTAAGTATCCCATCGGGCTGCGCCTGCTCCACCCCTTTTTTTAAAAAAGGGGAATTGTTACAGTTTAGGAGCATTAACAGCATTTCTTATGAGTCCTTTTGTAAAGAAATCTACAAGCACATCTCCTATTTCTTCTGCAATCCTTACTTGAGCTTCTTGCGTGGAGGCTGCAAGGTGAGGAGTTACAATCACATTATCAGTTTCTATAAGGATCCAATCTTCAGGAGGCTCTTTTGCAAATACATCAACAGCCGCTCCGCTTACTTTTCCGGACTTTATAGCATCTGACAAATCTTTTTCATTAATTATTGGTCCTCTTGCACAATTTATAATTTTAACACCATCTTTCATTTTTTTTATAGCATCCACATTTATCATACCCCTAGTAGTATCATTTAAAGGAGAATGAATAGAAATATAGTCCGCTTGACTAAAAACATCGTCAAGAGATTTCAACTCTATCCCATTATTTTTTGCAGATTCAGAATTTGCAAAAGGATCGTAAGCTATAACCTTCATTTCAAAAGAGCTCATCCTTTTTGCAACTTCAGTTCCTATCCTGCCAAGACCTATCAAACCTAAAGTTTTGCCAAAAAGTTCCGTGCCCACAAAATTTTTACGGTCCCATTTTTTATTTTTTAATGATTTGTATGCTTCAGGAATTTGTCTAGCAAGGGAAAGCATAAGCCCTATTGTATGTTCGGCAGCAGAGATTGTATTGCCACCAGGGACATTAGCAACTATTATGTTTTTCTTGGTTGCAGCATCTTTATCCACATTATCTACGCCCGTTCCGGCTCTACCTATAAATTTAAGATTTTGGGCTGCCTCTATTATATCTGCCGTAACTTTTACTTCAGAACGTATTAAAAGACCGTCATAGCATTTTATAAGTTCTTTGAATTCTTCTTGAGAAGGCTTGTTATGTATCTCAACTTGGAACTCTTTGTTTGAAAGCAATGCGCCTAAACCTTCGGTATTGTCGTAAGTCATTAGAATCTTGTACATGTTCCGCTCCTTTTGTTTTTGCTATCATCGTCATTTAGAAAAAACAACTAAAATCCCAAATTTAAATATTCTAAGATCTACGTGACTAAGTTTTAAGCTTTCAATAATTCCTCTTCAGCAGCAGCTACCGCTTTACCTTTTTCAATTTTTACGCCAAGTTCACTTAATACCATTTCAAGACATGCAAGCCCTACAAGCAAATCAGCTTTACCTATATAACCCATATGCGCAAATCTTATAATTTTACCTTTTAAATCACCTTGACCACCGGCAATAGATACCCCATACTTTTCTCTCAAAATTTTAACTATCTTGCCACCGATTTCAACAGGAACCGATGCACTTGTAACAACTTCGCAAGGCACCTCGCCAAAAAGTTCTAAACCTAAAGCCTTCATCCCGGATCTTGCAGCTTTTGCGAGAAGTTTATTGTCGTTCCACATATTCTCCAAGCCTCTTTCCTTAATAAGCTTTATTGATTCTTGAAGAGCAACAATAAGAGTTACCGGAGGCGTGAAAGGAGTCTCATTTGTGGCGTAAGATTTCTTATATTTTCTTATATCGAAATAAAATTTTGGTAACCTTGAAGACTCCGTAAGTTTCCAAGCCTTATCGCTTAATGTTATAAAAGCAAGCCCCGGAGCAAGCATAAAACCTTTTTGAGATCCTGAAACTACAACATCGACTTTCCATTCGTCAGTTCTAAATTCCTGACCTACAAGACCTGAAATTGCATCAACAATCAAAACCGCATTTGTCTTTGCGACTATCTCTCCTATAGTTTTTATATCGTTTGCTACGCCTGTCGATGTCTCCGTAAATGTAGTATAAACAGCTTTAACATTTGAATTTGCTCTAAGAATTTTTTCTATTTCGAGAGGTTTTACAACCTTACCCCACTCAACCGAAGCAGAAATAACTTTTATGCCATATCCTTCTGCTATCTTGGCCCATCTATCGCCAAAGTTACCGCAACTTGCAACTACAATTTCATCTCCTGGACTTAAAAGGCTTACTACAGCCATCTCCATGGCTCCTGTACCAGAACCAGCAAGCATGTAAACTTCATTTTTTGTTTGAAAAACGCACCTCAACCCTTCTGCAACATCTTTGTAAACAGATGCGAATTCGCTTGTCCTGTGATGGAGTATAGGCAAAGCCTCTTTAAGAGCAACTTCCGGTGGAATTGGTGTTGGACCCGGAGTTAAAAGGTAATGTTTCATCATTTTTTACTTCCTCCATTGTTTTTATTTTTTTATGCTTTTTACTATTATTTTTAAGAAGTTTCTATCGCCAAAGAAATTACATCATCCATATGAGCAACTGGAATCATTTTAATCTTATTTCTCACATCTTCAGGTATATCAACCAAATCTTTTTTATTGCTTTCAGGAAACAACACCGTATCCATTCCATCTCTGCGAGCTGCAAGAACTTTTTCTTTAAGCCCGCCTATGCCTAGAACTCTGCCTCTTAATGTAACCTCCCCAGTCATTGCAACTTTTTTCTTCACAGGTTTATCCATACAAACTGAAGCAAGAGCTGTTGCCAAAGCAATTCCAGCACTGGGACCATCTTTTGGCACTGCGCCCTCGGGAATGTGCACATGAAAATCAGTTTTTGAAAATATACCTACGCCATCTATACCGAGTCTTTTCGAAGACGATTTAACATACGTCAAAGCTGCCTGAACAGATTCCTTCATAACATCGCCAAGTTTTCCGGTAAGCACCAAAGCACCTTTGCCTTTCATCTTATTTACTTCTATTGTAAGAGTCTCGCCACCAGCTTCTGTCCATGCAAGTCCGGTTACTACGCCTACATCGTTTTCAGAGATTCTTTCTCTTTCATAATGAGGCACTCCCAGATATTTATTTATATTTTCAGGAGTAACAGTTATAGATTTTAATTTTTTATTAAACTCAAGCTCTTTAACGATTTTCCTACAAATATTTGCAACTTCTCTGGCTAAATTACGAACTCCCGCTTCATGCGTATAATTTTTAATTACAATATCGAGCGCGCCTTCTGCAAAAACAAGCTCTTGGGAACTTAATCCATGACTCTCCAACTGTTTCGAAACTATAAAATCCTGCGCTATATAGCGCTTTTCGGCGTCGGTGTATCCTGAAAATCTTATAAGTTCTAGTCTGTCAAGTAAAGGATTGGGAATATTGTCTAACGTATTTGCGGTAGTTATAAACATAACACGCGACAAATCAAAATCAACATCGAGATAGTGATCGCCAAAAGCATAGTTTTGTTCAGGATCTAAAACCTCAAGGAGAGCGGAAGATGGATCGCCCCTCCAATCCGAACCTATCTTGTCTATTTCGTCTAAAATAAACACAGGATTATTTGATCCCGCTTTTTTCATAGACTGTATAATTTTTCCCGGTAGCGACCCTATGTATGTACGTCTGTGACCTCTTATTTCGGCTTCGTCTTTTACACCACCCATAGAAATCCTTACAAAATTTCTACCAAGACTTCTTGCGATAGATTTAGCAATGGAAGTTTTACCAACCCCTGGAGGTCCTATAAAACAAAGAACGGGTCCTTTTATTTTTTGCACTCTTGATAAAACAGCAAGATATTCTAAGACTCTGTCTTTAACTTTCTCCAATCCGTAATGATCTTGGTCCAAAATTTCTTTTGCCCTGTTTAAATCCAAATTATCGGCAGTAAATTTTTCCCAAGGTAAATCCAAAATCCATTCAATGTAAGTCCTTATAACAGTAGCCTCAGGAGACATAGGCATCATTTTTTCAAGTCTTGATATTTCTTTTTCCGCGGCATCTCTTGCAGCTTGAGGCATTTTCATATTTTTTAACTTTTTTTTAAGTTCATCAGCATCCTTTTGAACATCGTCCTTCTGCTTAAGTTCTTTTTGAATAGCTTTCATCTGCTCCGTAAGATAATATTCTTTTTGCGTTTTTCCTATTTGATTTCTTACTCTGCTTTGAATACGTCTCTCAATATTTAATATTTCTATTTCAGAATTAAGTACCTGTATAATTTTTTCTAAACGTTCAATAGGATTTACAAGTTCAAGGACTGATTGTTTATCATTATTTCTTATGACAAGATGAGATGCTATAGTATCTGCAAGTCTTGAGGTATCTGTAATATTACTTACAGAAGAAAAAGAAATTTCCATAGGCATTCTAGGACTTAGTTTTACATATTGTTCAAAAAGAGAAACTGCGCGTCTTGTAATAGCTTCAGATTCAGGTGTTGTTTCTATTTTCTCGTCAAAAACTTTTATACCTACCTCAATATAGCCTTTATCATTTGATTTAAAATCCGTCCATTGCGCTCTGTTTATGCCCTCAACAAGAGGTCTTAAGGTACCGTCTGGCATTCTAAATATCTGAAGAACCTCACATACCGTCCCTATATTATAAATATCATCAGGCGTAGGATCTTCAACCTGAATATTTTTTTGAGTGACGACAAGAATAAGTCTATTTGTCGACATGGATTCCTCTAAAGCCCTTATAGACTTTTCTCTGCCTACAGCAAGAGAAAGAACCCTCGTAGGATATAAGATAATGTCCTTTACAGGAAGAAGAGGTAGTGAATCCGGAATCTTTAAATTCTCAGTAAATCTGTCCAATTCGCTCATGCAGTCTCCTCTTCGTTTTTACGCACAAGCTGCGGTTTTTCGTCTTTTAGTATGGTTTCAGCTGTAACCCTACATTTTACAATCGTAGGATCACTGGGAATATCAAACATAGTGTCAAGCAAAAGACCTTCCACAATTGACCTTAAACCTCTTGCCCCAGAACCTTTTTTTAGAGATTTTTCTGAAATCTCTTCTAGAGCGTCATTCTCAAACTCAAGCTCGACATTTTCAATCTGGAACATTTTCTTATATTGTCTTACCAAAGCATTTTTAGGCTCTGTTAAAATATGGACAAGATCTGCCTTCGATAAATGATTCAATGTCGACACAACAGGAACTCTCCCTACAAATTCTGGTATCAATCCAAATTTTATTAAATCCTGGGTTTCGACTTTAGAAAGTGAAAAATCTGCATCCTTAAAATTATCTCTATTGTCGCTACCATCAGTTATGAAACCTAAAGTTTTCTTTGATAACCTTGTTTCTATTATTTTTGCAAGACCATCAAAAGCTCCACCGCAGATAAACAAAATATTTGTGGTGTCTATTTGCAAATATTCCTGCTGAGGATGTTTTCTTCCGCCCTGAGGAGGAACGTTTGCAATCGTACCCTCAAGAATTTTTAAGAGAGCCTGCTGAACGCCTTCCCCGGAAACATCTCTGGTGATTGAAGGAGTATCAGACTTTCTTGAAATTTTATCTATTTCATCGATATATATTATACCTTTTTCCGCTTTTTTGATATCAAAGTTTGCATTTTGTATAAGCCCTAAAAGTACATTTTCAGCATCTTCTCCGACATATCCAGCTTCAGTCAAAGTGGTTGCATCTGCAATAGAAAATGGTACGTTAAGGATTCTTGCCATGGTTTGAGCTAAAAGTGTTTTTCCTGTGCCCGTAGGACCTATAAGCAAAACATTAGACTTCTGAAGTTCGACATCACCTTTTACAGCAGTAGCAACTGTTTCTAATCTTTTATAATGATTGTACACTGCCACAGACAGAATCTTCTTAGCGTGTTCCTGTCCTATGATATAAGAATCAAGAACTTCTTTTATTTCACTTGGTTTAAGCAGTTTTGTAGGCGCTTTAAATTCTTCTCTGCTACCAGAATCATTAAGAATGTCCACTGCATTTTTTGCACATTCCCAACAAATATAATGTCCATTATCGTCACCAACAAGCTTACTTGGATCTCCTCTGTTGCTGTTGCAAAACATACACCGTTGTTTATCGTTTATATTTTTCATTTTAATCCTTATACTTTCTCATATTTTATTTTTTTCTTCATACTTATTCGTGTTTGTTTTTTCAAGCTAAACTAAGCAATGAATTTTCATATAAATACCGATTTATCCTTTTATTTGCAAGATTTACATATTTTTGAACATCGTCATAACCAATATAACGTCTTTTATTTTTTATCGCAGAGATACACGTTGTCCCGCTTCCACAGAACGGATCTAAAACTATATCGTTTTTGAAAGTAAATAGTTTTATCAACCTTTCAGGCAATTCCTCTGGAAAAGGAGCGGGGTGACCTATACTTTTTGCAGAAACAGTAGGAAAAGTCCAAATACTTTTCGTATATTCTAAAAATTCATCTCTAGAAATTGTACTTTCTTTATTTTTAGCATTACGAGAAAAATTCTCTTTAGAAAAAACTAGAATGTACTCATGCACATCTCGTAATACCGGATTTGTAGCCGACTTCCAACTACCCCATGCTGTTGATGTACCTGCGCTTGCTGCTTTATTCCAGATTATTTCTCCTCTCATTGAATACCCAAGCTTCATCATATCTTTCATTATGTGAGAATGCAAAGGAATATACGGCTTTCTGCCAACATTTGCAATATTAATACAAACTCTTCCGCCAACAACAAGCTTTTTATACGTTTCAGAAAAAACATCCTTCAGCAATTTTCTGTACTCGTCTAAAGAAAGATCGTTATCATATTCTTTTTTAACATTATATGGGGGAGAGGTAACAACAAGATGAATACTATCGTCGGGTAATTCTTCCATTTTAATACTCGATTTGCAATAAATTTTATTAATTTTTTCAGGAAGAGGATCAAACTCGTCATAATTATTATTTTTGTTCTTTATTTTCATATTCTCATACATTTTACTATTATAAAAAATTGCCGAATCATGATTCAGTCTTCCGAAACTTCCAAAAGATGACGTTTTAGTGCTTTTATTTATGTTCATTTTAATAAACTCAAAAATTTAATTGCCTTCATTTTATTCGTGGATTCTTCACAGGCAATCGTAATATATTTGCCTATTTCTTCTTTTGTTTTCATGCTTGAGAAGAAATTTAAATCGCAACTTAATAAATCTTTTACACAATATTCTAATTCGTTTAAAGAATCAAATCTAAGAAAACCTTTACCTTCGGTCTCTTTTAAATTATCCTCATCAGCAATTTCATCTAAAGGACATGGATTCAATGACCAAACATTTTGTATTATACCAGACATTTTCAGATGATCTACCTTTTCATAATAATTTTCCGTTATAGGCGTATTTCCAATAATAACTATGGGAATATGCCTTGCAGCTTCGCTAGAAGTCCTAATATTTATACTTTTCCCTATCGCTTTTAACATTGAGTCTGAACGCAGCAGACTAGGATTTCCTCTATGAGTCTTGTAGTCACCAAGACACTGAAGTTTTGAGTTCTGTAGTTCCCAATTCCAGACGATAGACATTTTTACTTCAAAAATAACCAAAATATCTTTGCTATTTTGTTTCTTACTGTTACTTTTTGAAATAACAACATCTGCCGCTGATTGCGAAGTCAATCCCAAATCAGCACATTCAACACCACTTATCGCATATAAATTTTCAGGTAAAACACCAGAAATCAACTCTGCCACCCATTTTTCAGTGAAATTCCCAATATATGCATTTCTACTCTGTAATGTTGAAGTTGCTCCCTCATATGATTTTGGCCAATATGCAATAAGACGTTTATTGACATCATAAAAAAGCTTTTCTGCAGCTGTAATTTCTAACGATTCTATAAAGAACTTTTCTTCACAATGTCTATCCCATAATGCGCCAGCATTGTTCATTATTCTATACTCATCTTAAAATAACATATTTTTTTTGAAATCACTTCAATTTCACTATAACCTCATCTATAAGACCGTATTCTTTTGCTTCTTGAGCAGACATATAGTAATTTCTTTCGGTATCTTTCAACACCTGTTCTGTGGTTCTTTCTGTGTGTTTTGCAAGTATTTCAGAAAGTTTCCGTTTGGTAGAAATTAATTCTTTCGTTTCTATATCGATATCAGAAACAGTACCCGACAAACCTCCTCCATAAATTAAAGGCTGGTGTATCATGATGCGAGAATGAGTCAACGCATATCTTTTGCCTTTTGTTCCGGCTGCAAGCAAAACGGCCCCAAAAGACATAGCCATTCCAATGCACATTGTGGTTATAGGACTCTTTATAAACTGAATAGTATCATAAACGGCAAATCCAGCAGTAACCATACCGCCTGGTGAATTTATGTATAAATTTATATCTTTACCCGGATCTTCAGAATCTAAATACAAAAGCTGCGCTATTAAAATATTGGCAGAGTCCGTGGCAATAGCTCCATCATACCCACCTACAAATATAATTCTTTCTTTTAAAAGTCTCGAATACAGATCGTATGTTACAGCTGATCCTTGATTCCATCTTTCTATTACTGTTGGTATTAACGACGGCATCTCCCCCCCCCTTTTTTTAATTAGCTTCTAACATTCACACCGCAAGAAACTACTGTGTAGTTTAGAGCAGTTAAACAACTGCTGCATTAGTTTTTTAAGTCACGCTTGGTTTTTCTTTAAAGGCATATCCTTTTCTTCTACTTTGATCTTAGCATTTTCAAACAAGAATCCAAGAAGTTTTTGCTCTTTCAATGAAACTATAATATCTTTTTTCTCTTCTATAAAATATTTACCAACTTCGTTTTTCCCTTCCAGACTAGAAGCCTTCATTTTATCTTTTTCCGCTTCAATATCAGCGCCGCTCACGGTAAGATTTTCATTTACACATATTGCATTTAAAATGTAAGAAAGCCTCACATCTTTTTCAGCTCTTTCTTTAAGCTTTGCATCTTTAAGTTCCGATTGTTCTTCAATAAGGTCTTTAGAAAAGCCCACGTTTTGCATATGTTCTTTCATCCTTTCAACTAAAAATTTCTTCTGATTTTCAACTAAAGACGCAGGCACTTCAAATTTATTTTTCTCAAGCAGATATCCAATAATCTGTTTTTCAACTTCCATATCCTGACGACGTTTTTCTTCAGCTTCCATATCTTCTTTTACTTTTAATTTCAAATCTTCAAGGTTTTCGGTTTCCATATCTTTTGCAAAATCATCGTTAAGTTTGGGGAGTTCTTCTTCTTTTATTTCAACAACTTTTGTCTTGAAAGTTATTATTTTTCCCGCCAAAGCTTTGTTAGGATGATCTGCAGCATACTCAATTTTTACGCCTTTTTCATCGCCAATATTTGCGCCTATTAAAGCATCTTTAAAACCTTTCAACGTACTCTTGGAACTTAAATCAAGCATGTGTCCTTTTGCTGCAACTTCAGAAACAGCTTTTCCATCAGCATCAAAAGCGTCATAATCAACCAAAACAAAACTCTTATTTGTAACTTTTTCTGATTTGGAAGGCACAAGCCTTGCATTGTTTTTTCTTAAAGCATCAAGATTCTGTTTTAAACTCCGATCAGTAACTTTAAAAGCTTCTTTTGTTACAGGAATGCCCTTATAATCTTTTACATCAATTTTCGGGTGGCATTCAGATGTAAAACGATATTTCAAAGCATGTCCGAGTTCGTAATTAAGCTCTTCAACCACAGGGAAGTCCATAAAATTAAACGATTCTTTTTCAAGAGCACCTAAAACTGCCTTTCGTATAATGTTTTCCATAGCCCTATTCTTAGCTTCTTCCGCAAACTTTTGCTTTATAACATTCATAGGAACTTTGCCATGTCTAAAACCGTTAATCTTAGTCCGTCGCTGTATCTGATTAAAAACAGATTCAATTTCGTCTGCAACTATATTTTCAGCAACTTCAACATCCATAGTTATCGAACACAATTTTCTATCAACGACGTCGGAGGTGAAATCAATTGTCTTCCTTTCTTGAGCCATTTACTTCTCCCCTCTAAATTCATATCAACACTATAGAACCGCACCGAATATCTTATCGCATAACATTACACACCATCGCTTTATTTTATTTAAGTTGGAGTCAAATCTTCCAAAACTATTTGCATCTCTGATAATGCAAGATAGAGGGACTTGAACTCGTATACGATCCCCTCTTTTGTAAGTATTTCGTAAGTCTCTATTGCAAACTGATAACAAGACCAGCACGTCTAAAACAACAAGCTTATCAATGAGCCTATTATACATAATTTTATTAAATAATCAATCCAGTGTAGAATCTCATAGCATATTGGACTTTTGCCAAACAAAGACAAACGGATTAAAACAACACCAGGCCTTTAATAAACGATATGTTTTATATATAAAATCATCTTTTTGCAGTTTGCTGTGTCTTTAAGCTATAAACCTAACTTTAAACAACAAAAACAGTCCAATTATGTGTTTTTAGATTTTACATTCAATCATAAAATGCCAAGAAGGATCTCTCTAAAACTCTATCCTGAACTTGTTTTGATAACTGACGTTGTTTTGCGACAAGATATCTAAAGCAAGAGTTAATATGGCAAATACGAAAACTTGTAAGAATCATGGTTTTTAAAGAGACCTTTTTTCAGACTGTTCATAATTCGTTGCGCAATGGGGGATTATTCTTATTTTAGTGATTTAAAAATGCTACACTGTTAAAAAACAGGAGGAAGTAAGCACTAAGATATGTAGTCACTTTAGGAGTAAGAGGTACAAGAATGATACGGTGCATGGGCAACAGAGATATGTATGTTGTAGTCGAGATTGCAAGAGGTCATACAAAGGAGGAATGTGAAGAACAAAGCGATATATCCGTATGTAAACAATTAAAGAATATTTTTCGAAAGATAAATTCAACGATAACAAAAGCGCAAACATATTTGGTAGAAGGTAACAATAGTAGTATAAGAGATAACTTGGCGCGATTTAATGGAAAGATGAAAAGATATACAAAAGTATATAAATGTTAGAGAGTACATTTAAATATATTTTTTAACAAACAGCTAATAGAGAAAGCTAAGACGATATTTTTCGGTGGAGAGCGGGGCTCTTGAGGTTATTGTTTAACTAAAATCAGAACAATCCCATGTATATGTTGTCAACTTGGAGGGAAGTCTAACAAATGTTTAAAGAGTTAGAAGAAGACGGTAGACTTGTTTATACAGTCACACAGATAAGTAATGAAATAAAACTCATTCTAGAAGATTCTTATCCTGCTGTATGGATACAAGGTGAAATCTCAAATTTTAAGCTTTATAACTCCGGACACATGTACTTCAATGTTAAAGACTCAAACGCTCAAATAAAAGCGGTAATGTTTAAAAATGTAAATATAGATTTAAAATTTACTCCTCAGGATGGAATAAAAGTTTTAGTTTATGGCAGAATCAGCTCCTACCCTAAAAATGGCGATTATCAAATAATTGTAAATCATATGGAACAATATGGTAAGGGTGAACTGTATGAAGCTTACGAACAATTAAAGGAAAAGTTAGAAGCTGAAGGGCTTTTCAATGAGAATGTAAAAAAAACAATTCCAGATATTGTAAATAAAATGGGTGTTGTTACTTCACGGGACGGGGCAGCATTGCATGATATTTTGAAAATAATAGATAGTTTAAACGTAAATGTTGAAGTGCTTGTATATTCTGTTAGAGTTCAGGGCAAGGAAGCGCAAAAAGAAATTCCAAAAGCAATAACATATTTAAACTTATATCATAAAGATTTAGATGTTTTACTTGTCGGCAGAGGTGGCGGTTCGGTAGAAGATTTGTGGGCTTTTAATACAGAACCTGTAGCAAGAGCAATATTTGGTTCAAAAATACCTATAGTATCGTGCATTGGTCATGAAGTTGATTTTACAATAGCGGATTTCGTGGCAGATATGAGAGCTCCCACACCTTCTGCGGCAGCGGAAATGGTTTTAAGGAAAAGAAGTGGTATTGAGAAGCATATAGAGTTTTTGAAAGAGTCGCTTTACAATGCAGTTAGTTTTATATTAGACGATCGCGCTGAAAAACTTGACAGGCTGATGTCATCAAGAGCTTTACTAAAGCCATATTTGATATATGAAGAAAAGATTGCTTACGTAGATGGTTTGTATTCCCGCCTTTCAAACAATATCCAAAACCTTTATGAAGTAAAATTTGAAAAATTAAAAGATGTGGCGCATAAGTTGGATATAGTTTCTCCTCTATCTGTTTTAAAGAGAGGATTTTCAGTTTGTTTTGATTCCAATAATAAAATTATTAGAGAGGCAAAAAATATAAATACCGGAGACATTGTTAATATAAAGCTTTTTAGCGGTAATTTTACAGCAAAGGTTGAGACAAAACAAGATTAGAACTCTTAATAACTAACATATAAAAGTACATAGAAGTACTATGAAGCAAAAAGAAAGCAGGCAGGTCAAATGGAATGGGTTTAGTATTAATGAAAGTAAAGAAAGGGACGTTTGATAAAACAAAGGATACAAGGAGCAAGAAAAGATAGGGGGAAGTAGGTGAGCAAAGAGAAAATTGAGTATAGAGAAGATGGTAAAGATGATGTTTGAATACTTCAGGCAATACCCGAATATATTATCAGACTTGAGACAGTTACAATTTAGATATAGTAATTACAGAAGACGCTTTGAACTGCGATTTAACTCAGGTTGCAGGTATTTGTATTTTTGAATTTAATACTCAAAGTTGCACAAGAGTCTAATAAACAAAGTGTGCTTAGAGCTTTACTAGACAATTGTTACCTTTGAGTGGCTGCAAGATTTGTAGAAAGTATGTTATATATCAAGAAATAATGTAAAGATTTATAAAAATTATGCTATAACATCGGGGATATTATGATGAAAAAAAACAAAAACTACAGGCAAAGAGAATACAACGATGAAACTAAAAACATTATTAACTATATTTATTACATTTACTCTTTTTAGTCTTTTTTTAAGTTCGTGCGATAAAAAGAACGCTTCACTCGTAAACAGAAGGACTGCTACCCATGAGAAAATAGAAGAAATAAGAAGAGCAAAAGCAAAAGAAGAAGAAAAATCAGCAACAACACCGTCATCAGAGGTGGAAGACGTACTACCAGTAAAGCCGACGGCAGACACTGAACATGTACATGAACCCGACCCAGACATAGACCCAGTGGCAGAAACACTGACAGAACCTAAAGCAGCAGAAGAAAGTCCATTGGAAAACAAACCAGTGCCTCAAATAGCGCCAGCAGAAGATGCACCAGCATCAGTGACGGAGCGTACAATGGAAGATTGTTTTCAAGAGTTCCTGGAAAATCATGGTGGTTTGCCGTGGCTGAAAGAGCCTGACGGACGTGCGTGGCTGAAAGATCCTACTGGCGGACACGTGTGGCTGAAATCGCCTGACTGAGAGGCGTGGCTGAGAGAGCCTAATGGCGGACACGAGTGGCTGAAATCGCCTGACGGAGGGGCGTGGCTGAGATTGTCTACTGGCGGATACAAGTGGCTGAGAGAGCCTGACGGACGCAAGTGGCTGAAAGATCCTACTGGCGGACATGAGTGGCTGAGAACGTTTTACGGAAAGGTGTGGCTGAAAGAGCCTACTGGCGGGTGGGAGTGGCTGAAAGAGCCTGATGGCGGACATGCGTGGCTGAAATCGCCTGACGGAAAGGCGTGGCTGAGATTGTCTACTGGCGGATACAAGTGGCTGAGAGATCCTAATGGCGGACGTGAGTGGCTGAAAGATCCTGATGGTGGACGCGAGTGGCTAAAAGATCCTGATGGCGGACACGTGTGGCTGAGATCGGGTTACGATAGAGGTGACGACTGGTTGAGAACAGATGACGGAGAGGCATGGATGAGAACAGATGACGGAAAGGAGTGGTTTAGAATGACTGGCGGAAATCCGTGGCTACACGGGCAACAGAAATTTGCTGACGAATCGGGTGACAACAGGAGTAAAAGCGGCAACACTGGGTAGTATCTCTAATCATATCTCTGAGAATAAGATACTAGAAAATAAGAAAGTTAGGGAAATACTTAATAAAGCTAGGAAAGCTACTTTACGTGAACTGACTGGTGAAGATGTTAAGAATGCTTTTCGTTTTCTGGCTCTGAAATATCATCCTGATAAACAAGCCGACAAAAGCGATGAAGAAAAAAAAATAGCACTTGAGGATATGAAAAAACTTAATGATGCTAGGGAGATGTTGGAAAAATATTTAAAAGATAGAGTCGTCGTTGATGTTAATTAGGTATTAATGTCTAGGGTTACAGGTGGAAAGTAAGAGGTAAGTAGATTATATATAAACGTTGGGATTTTTATATAATTAAAGCTATAGGGTACGTTTGTAAAGTTTTATTAATACTATATTGCCTGATGCAGTCGTAGGTTGTTAATTTGAATATCTGCTAAAATAAATATTGGGACTGATATAATAGACCTCTTGCATAACTAAGTATTAAATTCAGAATTACAAATACCTGCAACCCAAATTAAACCGCAGTCCAAAGCGTTTTCTGATTTTTATGTCTATTTTGTACTGTTCTTTTGTTCTGTCCTTGCTATCCTTTGTTTTGTCAAACGTCCCTTTCTTTACTCCTATTAATATTAAACCCATTCCATCTGACCCACCTGTTTTCTTTTTCTGTTTCATAGTACCTCTATTGTGCTTTTATATATTAGTTATGCAAGAGGTCTAATGTTGCTTGTGAAGTCTTAAATATGATGAACTACTTCCCCTATTCTATTCCTAGTCCTAGCATCTTCCTCTAGTCTCCTCCTCTCTATTACCTCTTGGGCTAGTCTCATTAGCTCATTATGCCTTCTCTCTCCTCTCCCTCTCTCGTCATCT
>BNVV01000027.1 GCA_025998355.1 Endomicrobiia bacterium | reverse complement strand
TGTTATGCGTAAATTATTACATTATTAACAATTGTTGTAAACAGTTTTACCTTGATAGGTCTTATATGAACGCCTAATTATACTTCCTTTTAAGGTCTTTTTATCAACTTTTTTCAAATGGGTTGATACATACAAACACACTAACCCCAAAAAGAGATCAAAGAAACACTCAAGTGACAAAAGAAGATAAGGAGTTAAATAGGGAGATTTCATCAAATGATTATAGTAGAAAATGTTAAAGTATTTGTTAAAAGGTTCAAAACAGTATCAGATAGATAAGTAATGGCAGAAGACGCTTTGGACTGCGATTTAACTTGGGTTGCAGGTATTTGTAATTTTAAAATTTAATACTCAAAGTTGCACAAGGGGTCTATGTCTTAGCAAAAGGAGCATGTATATATTTCTACTTTTCCGTTTTCATGGAGATGCTTTTGCCACGAACCCAGCACTGTTACATCCCTGTGTTCGTCCATATAAACAACCCGTTTTCCAAATCTCGTCGGAAGAGATGTATCGTCAGCGTCCATACGGGCAAATATATTCACCCTTAGCCTCACGTATACCCTGGTTTCAGCGCAGCAGCAAGACCCTTACAAGTATTATCGAAAGGAATTCGAAATCGTCAAAGGTCTGCGCCAAAATACTGTCTATCGCTTTGCTAAGATGAGTTTCCGCATTATATGTCGGCATTATAACCGATATCTTAGGAGTTTTTATTTCCATTTTTATGTTTCCCTAAAATTTTAATAAATACCATTTTATCACTCTTTCTATTGCGAAAATTCCGTTAAATTCTATCTTTTTTGATTTTGGCCCCATTATTTACAATAGCGTCTCGAATCTTATGCCGCATATTGCGCGATGGGATTAAGGCACATATTAGTGTTGCAAAAAATTTTCTCCTTTGTTTCTCCTTGTACTTTCGTTGTTGTTCTATGCTTATTACCCTTATTAGCTCTAGCAACATAATTTCGTTGTATGGAGAATCATGTGCATACTGCCAAAAAATTTCAGCTAAAGGCAACATCGGCATATTCCATGGTTTGAAATCACTGGAATAGTGCAATATGTATGGATTTTTGCGTGCTTCCATATACTCAGAATAAAATTTTGCAGGCAGAGATTGATAGAGTGGATGGTCTTCATAAAAAAATACGCAATGCCATTCAACATTCCAATTTACAGGTAAATATTTTATACTTCCTTTACAGACAAAGTTAAGCACGTCTTGATCGTTATTGTAGGGATTTGGATTCTTTGCAAGAAAGTCAAAGCTTTTCTCGAAAAAGCTTTCTTTTTGAGCTAATGTAGTATTGAATAGGATGACTCCTGCTTGGATATAATCATATGGACTAATTTTTAGAGTTTCGCACGAGTATTCATTTATAAAATCCGACAATCTATGCTTTTTGTATGCGGTGCGAATATATTCTATATCACGTACGGCGCCTATGATGTTATCTCCTATATCCTGCGCATACAGCTCTGCTATGTCACGAGTTACAATTATATCACTATCCAAGTACAAGACCTTATCATAATTTTTAAATATCTTCGGTATCCATAAACGATAATATGTTCCACCCTTGGAAAAGCGTGAACTATTACGCATAAGACTTTTATCAACATCAGTATTAGCTAAGAAATAGTTCATATCGATAAATCTTATGGAAAAATTCTTCAAATCTGAAACCATATTAGATATTCGTCTTTTATCTTCATTCCAGATTTCTCTTCCAACAATGAAAATGTCATAATTATTAACCCTACTTGAATTTTCAATTATAGATTGTATTGCTATAGCTGCAATTTTTGAATAATCCGTATCCGACACAAAAACTAAGGGAATATTATTTATTTCAAATGCTGGTTTGGGATTTAAAACTATCTCTGGCTGTTTTATAAAGCTTATCGGCAAATAATGGTGTTTGATCTCATCTTGTTTAGAGAGATAGTAAAGATATAACCCTGTAATTCTTTCCATAACAAACAAACGTCTATCTTCGAACGAATAGTTCGACCTATCGAAATTCTTAACAAAATCAAATGCAATATCAAACACAAATTTGCAATATTCAAAGAACATATCCCTTTTCATTATAAACATATTGCAACAACTGTTCAGATTTTGATTAAAGAATTGCTCCGCATATGGATATATTTCCTTATATCGCTGTTTTATTACATTTAGACAAAACGTTATTTCATCTGCGTTGTGATATTTGTCAAAATGTTTATAGACAGTCATATCATCATCCACTGGACTTGCAGCAATGAAATCGTATTTACTGACAATTTCGATGACAATTTCCGGTGAGCATTTGATGGCTCTTAAAGTATTATCATCAAACCTATCAAAATTTACTATTGCACCACTATAGTTGTTGCTTAAGTTGTTTATGCTGTCAAAGATAAACTGACGACGATAGCGCATGAATCCAATTCTATCTGGATTACCAAGTTCATCGTAGTTTTTCCACGCCCAATATATACCTGTAAGCTCGCAAAAATCACTGTTTAATTGTGATATGCTATCCCCAGTATCATCTCCGATTGTATTCTCTATCATAAAAGCATAATCATCTCTGGAGATCTCCCCCCTCTTGAAGCGCTCCACATAGTTTGCGCGACCGCAGTGAACAGGAACCGTTATACAATCATACAATATAACAGAAGGTTTATGATAAAATACGAGCATTTTTATACTCTTATTTCGGTTATCTTCCATCACTTTTTGTTCTCTTCATCTATTTTTGTCCATATTATTACATATAACCTGCATAATAAGATGATCCATCGTCATATGCAGGTCTTCAACTATTTGCATATCATCTACAGGTATATGAATATTGTACTTTACAATTTGTTTTAAATGACCGCCGTCATAACCAGACAACCCTACAGTTATTCCACTATTTTCGTTGGCATATTCTATCGCCCTTATCACATTTTTGCTGTTTCCGCTACCAGAAATCCCAATCACTACATCCTTTGGCACAAAAAAGTTCTTGAGATGTTCAACGAAAGCATCTTCGTAGCTCACATCGTTTGCATAAGCAAGCAATGACGGAACGTTGTCGTTTAAGCATACAAACCTAAATCTCTTATCGTATCCATAGCTTGCGCCTTTATTGAAATCACAGACAAAATGTGACGCTGTGGCTGCGCTACCCCCATTGCCCATTATAAATATGTGTCTTTCTTCGTCGCGCGCTGCAAGGAACACGTTTATTACCTTATTTATGTCCACAACAGAAAGTCTATCTAAGATATCTTTTTGCCGAGATAGATAATTTTTGATATCAGTTTCAAAATTCTTTGGCATTCAATTTTCACCTTTGTTTTCATTTGTAATAATTGTCGTTGTGTATCACCTGAGTTCCATTATTATCAAATTTAAAATTAACTTCGGAATAATCATGCATTGCAGCACGAAGTCTACTGTGGTTTTCCTCTTTAGCGTAGAACAAGACAAAACCTCCGCCTCCTGCGCCCAAGAGTTTTCCACCACTTGCTCCATTTGCACAACCAAGTTCGTATATACGATCTATACCCTCATTTGATATATTTGCAGCAAGTTCCTTTTTATATATCCAACCAGTATGTAATATTTCGCCTATAGAATCAACATTGCCATGCAAAAGCTCAGTTTTTAATTCTCTAGCAAGACTCACCATCTTGTGCAGATTTTCTATTTTTCTCGTGTCACATTCGATACTATTTTTCTGTTTGGTAAGGATTACATTCGTTTTACGGGACTTGCCGGTGTAAAACATTAAAAGATTTTTTTCAAGTTTGTAGTATGCGTCATTGTTAAGGAATAACTTTTCTATATCAACACTACCATTCGGATTAAACTTTATAAAATTTAGCCCACCATAGGCACAGGCATACTGATCCTGCTTGCCTATCGGTTCACCAAGACGGTTGATTTCAATATCACACGCCTGCTCCGCTATATACTCTTTATCACAGTATCGTCTATTATAAACATTACACAGGTTGATTAGCCCTGCAGTAAATGCGCTTGATGAGGCAAGACCTGTCCCGCTTGGTATATCCGCGCTTGAGTTAAAGTCTATTCCACATATACCATATATTCTAAACACCTCACGAATTATGTTGTGCTGTATATCATTAAGACTATCCGTATGCTCTGTTTGTGAATATTTGAGAAAATATTTATCTTTGAAAAATAGTGGATGCATAGAGAGATAGATATGCTTGTTTATCGTTGTTGAGACCACAGCACCACCAAACTTTTCGTAATAACTTGAAATGTCACTACCTCCACCAGCAAAACTTATACGAAATGGTGTACGCGTTATTATCATTTCTTATCTCATAAAAATCTTTTTGTTTAATCCTACGCACCCTAAAAGGTTTTCTAACGAAGGAATCAACGGCAGATTTCCTTGTTCTCCTTGTGCCATTTGGGTTGTAGTTGCAAAATCTATTCTATATCTCATTACACCACTTAACCAACTACCCTTATACACTATAAATAGTTTTTTGTATATCATGGATGTCTCTCGTGATTTTGTCGAATCATAAGGAACTCCTAGTTCAGCGACAGAATCTTCCACAAAAAGAACTTCTATTTTTTTCATGGGATAAGCATTCCGTATTTTTATCACACTTTCGGATATCACGTCATCGGAAAGATATTTCATATTCCTGTCCCTGTACATCATGTCCTGCATGCTCACAATAAGAATACTATCTGCCTGGACAAGATTACACAAAAGACGTTCCGCGCGACGCTCATATTTTTCCTTTACAGCGGAAAAATTACTAATCCAATCCTTGTCTTTGGCAAAATCATGCCAAAAACACCACTTCGTCCTTTTGTTACGTACCCCCCCCTTCCGTCTGATATTTCTTCAAAATCTTCGATATTCATAAAGTTCTTAAACCTGTTCAATATAAGCTCTATATTCCCTTCAAAGTTGTCAAAATGCTTCTTCTTACCATCATAATAATTTACCCAATCAAATGGGCCACTTGCACGTCTAAGAAAATGTGCGACAAGCGTCATAGCACAATGGCAAGACGCCCCTATTGAGAATATAAAATCATATTTTTGCTGTAAGTGGTTTAATTCGTTTCTTATATGCTCTCTAATCTCCTTGCATTCAACTAATTCCCATCGTTTACACAACAACGCCTTTAGGCTCATTTATGTCTACTCCTTGAGTTTATCGTTTAGGTAAACCTTAATATTTAAGTACACTTAGTATATTTTCTCAAAAACAATATTACTTACTGCTAGAACATTCACATATTCTTTCTACAAATCCTTTTTACGACCTCATAAAGCCCTCCATCGTTTTGTTCAAGACGTAGTGTGCGACATCCAGCAGCACGTCCAGCTTCAACATCGCAATCTTGGTCGCCTATCATCCATGAATTAGCAATATCTATATTCATATCTTTTGCTGCGCGAAGGATCATTCCAGGTGCTGGCTTGCGACAATTGCAATCGGTTTTAAGCTCTGCTATTTCACCATGTAATCCTCTATACTTTGCGGGCATATGCGGACAAAAATAGCTTGCATCCACAAATGCCCCATCATTACCAAGTAAAGATTCCATTTTTTTCTGCATCTGTCTATATCCTTCAAAAGAAATAAGTCCCTTGGCTAGAATCCCCTGATTGGTTATAACCACAGCAAGGCAATCGCTCTTATTTATTATCTTTATAGCCTCTGCAACGTTAGGTAAAAGCTCAAAATTTTCTACCTTCTTCGCATCACCCATATCGCGATTTATTGTTCCATCGCGATCAAGAAATATAGCCGGACGTGGATTTTCACGATTAAGCCTCCTTGCCTTGCCACTTCCCGCATCATGTGATGCATGGAAGAGGCGATCCTTCGTCCCAATGTCATGGATGTATTCGGGAGTTTGATATGCTTGTATACGTACGCCCTTGGCAAGCATTTTCGGAAATATATCGTGGCCAAAATCTTGTACAAAACCAGGTTCTATATATTGGAACACCTTGGGCGAAAGAACATATACGCACGCATTGCCAAGATTTCGATAGACAAGCCCTTGCGGATGCGGCTTTGGTAGAAATCTAGTAATGTTGCCCCTATCATCTACTTCCAAAAGATCACTGTCGTACGGATGATTACACGGATGAGCGATAAGTGTCGCAACCACATTGAAATCTTTTTCCGCATAGCTGACAAAATGCGCGACATCAAAATCCATCACTATATCACCATAGAACACGAGAAAAGACCGATCTATCCGTCCTTCAAGTAACTTTACCGCGCCCGCTGTACCAAGAGGTTTTTGTTCAACTATGTGATGTATTTTAACACCAAATTTTGAACCGTCACCAAAATAGTTTTGTATAACGTCGCTGAGATGACCTTCAAGCAAGAAAATCTCTTTAACACCATAACGCTTTGCAAGCTCTACCTGATGCAATAACAACGGCTTACCCGCTATGTCCACCATAGGTTTAGGTATATCGGTAAGGCCAAGTCTTAATCCCTTACCACCAGCAAGAATGGCAAGCTGTTTTATCATTTTGCCATCTCCGTCGATAGTATTGCATTTATGGCGTGTTGTACTGCCTGGTCCGAAGTGTTGGTCGCCCGCCAGCCAAGCGAGTGTATCTTGTCAAGATTATATGCAAATTTCGGCACATCGCCGACCCATCCGCGATCACCACCAGTGTAGCATATCTTTGTAGAAAATCCCATAGAATCTATGACCATTCGTGCTATATCAGAAACAAGTGTTTGTCCTTCGGCCCCAATGTTGAACACATTAATCTTTCCATCCACATTATCACATACAAAGAGTATAGCCTTAATTAAATCTTTAACATACAGATATGGTTTGGCCTGAGTCCCATCGCCAAGAACCTCAAGTTCATTAGGATTAGCACGTAATTTAGCTATAAAGTCGTGAAGTATTCCATGTGTAGTTCTTTCGCCGCACACATTAGGAAATCGAGTTATCCATGCCTTAAACCCATAGTTTTCAACGAAACTTGCAATAAATCCTTCGCTTGCAAGTTTGCCAGCACCGTAGTGTGAAACAGGCAATAGCGGTCCATATTCCTCGGCTACCGCCTTGCCTCCCGTCTGTCCGTATATGGCCGAGGTAGATGAAAATACAATTTTTTTTACGCCATGCGCTCTCATGGCATCCAAAACACGAAAAGTGGTCATAAATGTAAGGTTTAAATCCACGCTTGTGTCAGAGGAACTGCGTGCTATATCACTGTTTGCAGCTAAGTGAAATACTGTGTCGAATTTGTGATTATTAAAAACTTTTTCTAATGCGACATCGTCAAGTATGTCCGCCTTTATAAACTTAAAGCTTGGATTTTTTTCTGCCAGAAATATATTCTCCATACATCCAAGATACAAATTGTCTAATGCAATCACATTATGCCCTAACGTAAGTAATACATCGCAAAGATGGCTCCCTATAAATCCGGCGCCACCAGTAACAAGCATTGTTTTCATTACTTTTCTCCATCTTACCAAAAAGAAGGTTCTATTTTTTGAACTTTTTACCTAACCTAACCGATATTAAACTATAAATACTACCATCTCTAAATCTTCTTTCCATCGATTAACTGACTTATAATAGTGACTTTTTTTAGGTTCACATAAGTCAATAATTTCTTTAGTTATAGTCCTGTGCCCGCTTATCGGATCTGTTTCATTAAAAGGACAAGTAATCAATGAAAAATATTTAGAAACTTTTTTTAGTTGTTTTACAAATTTCACAGGATCATCAACATGTTCAATTGTGTGAGAACATAAACAAATATCATAAGAATTTTCTTGTATATCAAATAAATTTCTATTACTGTGGTTTTTAATGAGAGGAAGTAATTTGATATATTCATTCCAAGTAGCATCTAAATCTATTGTATCTACTAGTAATTTTATGCCATATCCCCACCCCTCGTCAGAAAATAATTCTCCATATAAATTTGAACCTGATCCCGTTCTACATCCAACATCTAAGAGAGTATATGCGTTATACAAGGGAATTTTTGATTCTTGTATATATCCCCAAAAAAATGGCAGGATCTCCACATAAAAAGCAAGGCTTTGTTTGTTCAAACGTAGTATATCTCTGTAAAGAGTAGTTCTATTCCGATCATAGCTATCTGTTAAATCCAAACCGGTAAAAGATTTTTGGGATAAGATTTGGTTCATTTTAGTAAGAGTTATAGATAACATACTGCAGCGTTGAATCTGTTTTTGCTGACTCAGTTCCTGCTTTTGCTGACTCAGTTCCTGTTTTTGCTGACTCAGTTCCTGCTTTTGCTGACTCAGTTCCTGCTTTTGCTGACTCAGTTCCTGCTTTTGCTGACTCAGTTCCTGCTTTTGCTGACTCAGTTCCTGCTTTTGCTGACTCAGTTCCTGCTTTAACGTTAGTTGTCTAGACTTAATTTTTATTTTCAATCCAAACAATCTGATTACTTTATGTCTTCCCTCGTTTTTAATATACAATACAGTTTCTAAGATTTTCGTAGCGTTTTTCCTAATTATAGTTTTATGGCTTTTGGCTTCACGCTTTATTTCGTTAAATCTACAATTAAGCCAATCTTTTAATTGTGAAACATCAATATTGTGGTCAGTTTTTACTTTCGCAATACTGATAATAGTATTGTAATTTTTTCTTAACATGTTTATTTTTTTAAATGTGAATTTATAGTCCTTCTTAATCCAAAACGACTCCATAGTCATTTCATCAAGTTCTATGCCAAGTACATAGTGAAAGTTTCGGCGTATTACAGAAAGATAATTTTTCTTCCCGTTATTCTCTTTTTTACTAGAATTATTGTTGTGTATACGATACATCAACAAAGGTTCAGAGATTTTTGCGAATCTTATATTATGCATAAATATCATACGGCTGAAAAATTCAAAATCTTCACCTGTGCCAAATGTTTCATCATATCTTAAATTAGTTTTCTTTATCACAGACTTGCGAAACATAACCGTTGGATGGCATATTGGTAGCATATACAACATACTGGTATAAAACTGCTGATGTTTTTTATTCTCCCTAGACCAAAAATTATTTTTACTGGTTACAAATTCTGCGTCGCATACACCTATGTTTGGATTGTTATCCATAAATTCCACCTGCTTGGAAATGCGTGTCTTATAAGAAACATCATCTGCATCCATTCTTGCAATATATTCTCCACGAGCATAGTCAAAACCTATGTTATGTGCCGATGATATCCCTATATCCAATCCTTTTACAATTTGAAAACGAGACTCTTTGTATGACGTAACTATTTTACGAACGTCCTCAGTCGAACTGTCATCAACAATTATAAGCTCCCAATCCTTAAAAGTCTGGCCACAAATGGAATCAAGTGCTTCGCACAAGAATTCTGAATTATCTTTCGTTGGCATAATAATAGATACACGAGGAATGCCCTCTTCGCCACGAATATGGGAAGCTTTTTGGGAGAGAACAGGGACATGTCTTTTGAGCGTCTCAATTTCTTTCGTTTTGACAACTTCTGCCTTAAAGTCCGATTGTATACTCTCAAGCAAATGTTGATTTTTTAACAGGTTTACACGCACTTTTGTCAAACATTGTCTCATAAGCTCATGATCGAATAATTTAATTTTTTTATTCTGTTCTTCCATTTTATGCAATAAATTATCAAACCTTTTGATATACCGTATTTTTTCTAAACTATCTTTCCCATCGAGAGGGTTTTCCCAGCTCGGAATCAAATCATAATCCTTTTTATCTATATCTAGCTGCAGGAGATTATGTATGTACTTGACTTTTATCTTGGTTTCGTATAACGAAAGAACATTTTTCTTTATATCGGTGATACTACCACCGGAAACACGATACGCTCCAAGAACTACAGGCATATTTGCAAATTTTACTTTTAATAAAGCTTTTTGCCATAGCTCAAGATCTTCAATAGGGGAATCTTCAGAAAAAAACAAATCGTTTTTGATTATATCATTTCTTCTAAACATCAAAATTGAGTGGCAAAGATCGCAATAAAACATAGATACGATTTGTAGTTCCTCATGCGTTGTAACACCGCGATGTATGTGATTGGCTTTCCCGAAATGATATTGCCAAGTACCTAAAATCGATATGTCCTTGTGCACGTCAAGAAATGCAACTTGCTGCTCGAACCTGTGAGGATAGCTTAGATCATCGCTGTCAAATCGTGCCACATATACACCTTTCGCTTCGCGCAAGCCCAGGTTAAGAGCTGCCGCCAAGCCTTTTCGTGAACCTTGTTGTACTATACGAATTCTTTTATCATGATATGAGTTTATTATTTTTATCGTATCATCGCTGCTCGCATCATCGACTATCAGGAATTCAAAATTCTGACAGGTTTGACGAAACACAGAATCCATCGCTGCCTGAAGGAATTTTGCTGAATTAAACGTTGGCATAAGTACAGATATGCAAGGTTTGCTTGCCAGTATTTCTTCATCCATCATAGCGAATCCTTTTTGATTTATGACCAAATACTTTAATTACACGTTCAATGGCCTTATCAATGTCATAATATTTATAATCTCCCAAACGACCAAGAAAATAAATATTTGGTATGTTTTTAGCGAGATCAAGATAACGATTATATAACTCCACGTTTTTATCCTTTATAATCGGATAGTAACGCTCATTTTCCCCTAATACAAAAGATTCTGGATATTCATAGGATACAACGGTCTTATCAGACTGATTGTTTAAAAACCATTTATACTCACCTATACGAGTAAAATCATAATTACAAGGATAATTAATTACAGCAGCATCTTGAAATCTTGAAAAAGGAAATTCTATAAAATCAAGCTTTATGCTACGATACGGCAATTGCCCGAATCTGTAGTCAAAAAACTCATCAATTGCACCCGTATAAAACAGACGTTCGTACTCCATACTTTTTGAAAATGGAGTAGAAAGACGTACATCTATATTGGAATGATCCAACATTCTCGAGATGAGCTTTGTGTATCCTTCCAAAGGAATGCCTTGATATTTGTCTTGAAAATACCTGTCATCGCGGCTAATGTAGACAGGGACTCTTTCCAAAACAGAGCTGTCTATTTCGTCAAGCCTCAGTGCCCACTGTTTTATTGTGTATTCTAAAAAAACTTTTTGATAAATATATTCTGCCAAAAAATTTAAATCTTTATTTTTAACTTTTTGTAAATCCAATATACAAACTTTCTTATTAACCCCAAATTTTTCTATAAGACACAGCCCCATTCTGCTAGAGATACTTTCTGGAAAAAGTTGGTGTAAAGAATTTAAATTGAACGGAATAGGAACAAGCTGGCCATCTACAAGACCTTTAACTTTATGCTGGTAAGGATACCATCTAGTAAATCTACTAACAAAATCCCAAATTTCTTTCAAGTTTGTATGAAAAATATGGGTACCATATTTATGAACACAAATACGGTTGCCATCCCAGTAGTCATAACAGTTACCGGCAATATGGTCTCTTGCATCAATGACAACAACTTTTTCACCAAAATCTTCTGCTATTTTTCTGGCTACTGTAACACCTGAAAATCCACAACCCACAATAAGATTTTTAATTTTTGCCATTCTATTAATCGCGCCTTCGACGCGCTTTACCCAGTCCCAGTATAGTTAATAATTTTTTATTGCGTTTGAGTTTATATTTAAGCCATCTTGACCTATTGCCTTCTTCATGCAACATAGAAACCAAACCGAGCCCTTGTTTTCTGTAAGGGTAAGCGGGCGATGGGACTTGAACCCACGACCTTCTCGTTGGCAACGAGACGTTCTACCACTGAACTACACCCGCAAAAATGTTCTATACATTATAAATAAACATTAGACCTCTTGCATAACTAAGTATTAAATTCAGAATTACAAATACCTGTAACCCAAGTTAAATCGCAGTTCAAAGCGCCTTCTGCGGTCTATAGCTATTCTGTACTATTTTGAACCTTTTAACAAATACTTTAACATTTTCCACTATAATCCTTTTTGATGAAATCTCCCTATTCAACTCTTTATCTTCTTTTGTCAGTGGGTGTTTCTTTGATCTCTTTTTTAAGAACTAGTGTGTTTGTATGTATTCTGTCAAGGCCTCCTAAATCCTGTATCTGCCATGTATCTTATTTTGTCTTTCTTCCATAAATACATGCCTACTAAAATAAACTAAAATCGTTCCTTGCCCTATTATCGCTGTGCGTATTATTTGCTCACCTTTAATTTAACTACTACCAACGGTTATTGTATGTCTCTTTTTCTTCTTGCTTTGCCATTTTCGCTGTTTTTGAAGTCTTTGTATCACTATTCTGTAGCATCTATCACTGCTACTTCTACTTCTAGCGCTTTGTTTAACAATCCCTTCTTCCCATCTAGTGCATATTCCCCACTCTTTATTAATACTTCTTCTTATGTACCCTATGTCTATATCCACAACTTTTGCTGACATTGTAGCTGTCTCAGGTCTAATAATATGTTCGGGTATTGCCTGAAGTATTCAAACATCATTCCTACAATATTCTCTATACTCAATTTTCTCTTTACTCATCTCTCCCCCTTTTTCTTTTCTTGCTCCTCGCTATCCTTACTGTTTTGTCAAACGTCCCTTTCTTTACTCCCATTAATACTAAACTCATTCCACCCGACCCGCCTGCTTTCTTTTTCTGTTTCATAGTACTTCTATTGTACTTTTACATGTTAATTAGTAAGAGATCTAATGAAATAAGAGGATCCAAACTTATGTATGTTTATAAGCAATTTGTAAATCTTTACTACAAACCATACGTCCAAAACCCGTTTTTATTATACATAATTCCATTACATAATCAAATCAAGAACGCTAAACCAAAGTCCAAGCAGTTAACACAACACCTGCAATTGCGACATACAACAGGAATAGAATCAGTAAAATGAAAGGATGAAAAAATACCAAAGACTATTATTCAAATATATACTTTGAAAGAAAATTTGTGTTTACGCTTCCTCTACGAAACTTTTCGTTAGACATAATTTTACTGTGTAAAGAAGAAGTATTTTTAATACCCTCTATCTCAACTTCTCTCAAAGCTCTCTGCATTTTTGCAATGGACTCACCCCTGTTTGATCCAAAAGCAATAATTTTTGCAATCAAACTGTCATAATAAGGCGGTATTGTGTATCCTGAATAAACATGAGTATCCAGCCTTATCCCGGGACCTCCGGGCAAATATAATTTGCCAATGGTTCCAGGTGAAGGAATAAAATCTTTGTCAGGATCTTCAGCATTTATTCTGCACTCTATAGCATGTCCCAAAATTTTAACTTTTTCAGAAACTATAGAAAGTTTTTCCCCAGCCGCAAGTTTAATTTGTTCTTTTACCAAATCTAAACCCGTAACCATTTCCGTAATAGGGTGCTCTACCTGAATTCTTGTATTCATTTCCATAAAGTAGAAACGATCTTTTTTATCTACAAGAAACTCCACAGTGCCAACTGTAACGTATTTAACAGCTGTAGCGGCATTTCTTGCAGCTTTTCCCATCTTTTTTCTGAGTGCTTCGCCTACCAGAGGAGATGGACTTTCTTCAACAAGTTTTTGATGTCTTCTCTGTATGGAACAGTCTCTTTCGGGAAGGTACGCAGTTCTGCCATATTTATCTCCAAGAATTTGAAACTCTATATGATGAGGTTCTTCAATACACTTTTCCATATACACATCGGAATTTCCAAAAGCGGCTTTTGCTTCCGTTTGCGCTACGATTATAGTGTTTCGAAGGGTTTCTTCTGAAGCAACTATTCTCATGCCTTTACCGCCTCCGCCTGCCGTTGCTTTAACAATAACAGGATATCCTATTTTTTTCGCTATATCAAAAATTTTAGGATCATCGGCATTTACAGGCCCATCGGACCCCGGTATTGTAGGAACTCCCGATCTTTTCATAAGTTTTATAGCAGAAATTTTATCGCCCATCTGTTCTATTGACTCTTTTGAAGGTCCTATAAATTTAATTCCACAGGCTTCGCAAACTTCTGCGAAATATGTATTTTCAGCTAAAAAACCATATCCGGGATGAATCGCATCAGCCCCTGAGATTTCCGCAGCAGCTATAATACTTGGTATGTTTAAATAACTTTCGGAAGCGGTAGCTTGACCAACGCATATCGCTTGATCCGCAAGTTTTACATGCATACTCCCTCTGTCAATTTCTGAATGAATAGCAACGGTTTTGATACCGAGCTCTCTACAAGCCCTTATAACCCTACACGCTATTTCTCCCCTATTTGCAATCAAAACTTTTTTAAACATCATGTCTCCTATTAACCACAAAGTTAAAAGTTGGATGTAAAATTTAAAGATAACCAAACGAAGATTTATTTAACTTTACTTTCTTTATATTATTTACTTGTATCTACTAAAAACAATTTTTGCCCATACTCAACTGATTGTCCATTTGAAATAAAAACTTCTACTATTTTACCTTTGATTTCTGAATTAACGTCTTTTATAATTTTCATTGCTTCAATTTGCCCGATTTTTTGCCCGACAGTTATAACATCTCCCTCTTTTGCAAAGAGAGCACCATCACTACTTTGTGCAGAGGAAAAAGTCCCTACCATTGTTGATTTAACAGCAATAAAAGTTTGTTTTTTCTCTTCTTCTTTCTCTTCTTCTTTCTCCAAGGCAGACTCTTTTGCGATAGATATAACAGGTTCAACGTCTGTTTTCTTAAAGTACAAGGAACTATCGCCACTCTGATATTGCATTTCTTCAATATCGGTATTTTTTATTGATTTTAAAAAATCTTTGATTTCCTGTAGATTCATTTTAACCCCACATCCATTCCGCTAAAACTTCGCGGTTGTTAAACATAGAACACAAGCAAACGTCTTAACCCTAATAAATTTTTGTTGTCAAACTTCATGTTCTAAAATTATTATTTTTTATACTCTTTCTACGTACTCACCTGTTCTTGTATCAACTTTTATTCTGTCGCCTTGCTTTATAAAAAGAGGTACGCGAATATGTGCCCCGGTTTCAAGTTTTGCCATTTTTGTCAGGTTGGAAACCGAATCGCCCTTAATACCGGGTTCTGCTTCAGCTATTGTCATTTCTATGATTATAGGAAGATCTATGCCGATAAGTTCATTTTCAAGGTATATAGCTTCAACCTCAAGATTTTCTTTGAGAAAATTTACCATCTCACCTAAAAGTTCAGTGGTAACAGATACCTGCTCATAGGTGTTCATATCCATAAAATTAAAGTTCATGCCTTCTTTATACAAAAATCGTTTTTTCTGTCTCGTGACGCTTAAAGATTCAAATTTTTCGCCCGACTTAAAAGTACGTTCAATAGTACCACCCTTTTTTAGATGCCTAAGCTTTACGCGCATTACAGCTCCACCCTTACCTGGCTTATGGTTTTGAAACCATGTAATCTGGTAAGGTTCTTTGTCAACCAAAATATTAAGACCATTTTTAAAATCTGATGTTGAAATCATCTTCTCTCCCAATTAGTACGCTGCTGAAGTTAACACTTCACAGCTGTCTTTTTTTATTAGTATTGTATCTTCAATCCTTACACCAAATTCATTTTCAATATATATACCCGGCTCAACAGTAACTGCCATATGTGTCAAAAAAAAACCTTCGGCAGTTGACGCTAACGAAGGCACTTCATGAATTTCTACCCCAACACCATGTCCAGTGTTGTGAATAAACTTATCTTTATACCCAGCTTCTTCTATAACACTTCTTGCTGTTCTATCAGCCCAAGATATAGGCAATCCTGATCTTATATCTTTTATAACAGCATTCTGGGAGCTTTTTACAATGTCAAAAACTCTTCTGCGCCCGGTGCCGATCTTATCTAAAAAATAAGTACGTGTCAAATCAGAACAATAGCCGTTATGCACGCATCCCATATCCATCATTACTATATCGTTTTCAGTCATTTTACGTGTTGAACTTCTGTGGTGTGGATTTGCAGAATTTTCCCCGGAAGCTACTATTGGCGTAAAGCTTTCCATTGCCTTATTTTTGGCAAATAATTCCAAAATTCTATAATGAATATCTAGTTCACTTAAGCCAGGTTTGAGCTCACTTTTGATTGTATTACATACCTTGGATACTATTTTACAAGCAATCTTAAGATTTTCTATTTCATCCGCGTCTTTTACAATACGCAAACTGTTTAAAATACCTACTTTGTTTTTAATATTAATTCCTTCAAAGTTTAGTTCTTCACTTATTAAGAAAAAGTCTGCGGCATTTATATACTGCGGATCAATTAACAAACTATCTGTTTTATTTTGTTTTAAAATTTCAGAAACAGTTTTATAAAAAGAAACTACAGCGTGTATATTAATATTTTTGTTTTTAAAATGTTCTCTTACTTGATTCTCAGTCATTTTAGAACATATCGCATATGTTTTGTCTTTTACAAACAAAAGCCAAAATCCATCGAACTGAGCGCCTGTTAAATAAAAAATTTCTTTTACATTTGTAAAAAGAACACAATCCGTTTTGTACTTGCGAAATACTTGTAAAATTTTTTTTTGCATTTTCAACCTTTCCTTTACATGAAAGATACACGTTTTATCAGTTGCCGTTGCAGTCATCGTCCCTGTGCTTACGGTATACTTTGAGTTCTTGGTATTATGACTTATAAAATACCATATTTATCATTACTCCTAACAATCTCCCAAATCCTTCTTCTTTTTTCAAGTCCTTTTACTTTTTCATATTTAAACATTTTTATTCCTCCATGAATACTTGTTACCCTTATTAGATATCAGACTAAATATTTACGCAAGGAATTTAATATAAAATTGCAAAAATACATCAAAAATACAAAAGAATGAACCTACGCAAAACAAGCTTTGCGCGCGATATCAGCGGTGAAAATTGAAGAGCTGTAATTGTTGCTGTGGATTTTGACCCCATGTTTAGCAACATAGCCCAAGAATCACTTCTCTGTTGCCTCATTGCTAGCGTTCCAATAAAGTCATCGCTCCAAGGCCGCCACCCCAAAAGTTCTTTCTTTAAG
>BNVV01000026.1 GCA_025998355.1 Endomicrobiia bacterium | reverse complement strand
CACCTATCTTTTCTTACTCCTGACTATCCTTACTGTTTTGTCAAACGTCCCTTTCTTTACTCCCATTAATCGCCTAAACCCATTCCATCTGTTTCCGCACGCTTTCTTTTTCTGTTTCATAGTACTTTTATTGTACTTTTATATATTAGTTGTGCAAGAGGTCTAATAAAAGAAATTTGGTAACGCTTGCGAACATAGAGTTTGAGCAAGAACAATTACAGCTCTTCAATTTCCTCCGCTGATACCGCGCGTCTTGCTGTGCGGAGGTTCATTCTTGAGTGTCGGCGGTGACGCTGAATAATAGCTCAAGGGATTTGTTTAAATCTAAAATCGATCTTGTCGTGAAATCTTTTTTGCGCGTTTGTTGTGATGAAATTCTACAGTAGGTTGACTTAAACAGTGAAAAGTTATATACTCCCAATGTGCGCTTTTGGTAGGAGATTCAAATGTTAAAAAAAATGCTTTATTCTTTTGCGGTGATTCTTATTTTTGTTTCTTTGTCTTTTGCAAGCAGAACATATGTTATTGATACTCCTAACACCAGTATATTAAATTATGGTTCTTACGATTTGGTATTTAAGTGCTTTTCGCATGGTAATATAACTCAAAAAGTTGATTTTGGACTTTTCAAAATTTTAAACGTTGGAGTGTCTTGGGAGTTGGATAGACTTATAGGTGATGAGAGAATAAAGGTTGCTATTCCTGCTCCAGATATTAAGATCAGACTTTACGAAGGTGATATGATTTTGCCTGGATTAGCGATGGGCTATGATGGGCAGGGTTGTTTTATTGATAAAGGAAATTGTGTACAGAGAGAAAAGGGATTGTATATTGTTATTGGCAGAGAACTTTTTCTTGATGGTTTAATGTTCAACATAGGCGCTAACATGTATGATTTTACAAAAACAAGACAAGTTTATGGTTTTGCAAATGCAATAGTGCCGGTGTACAAGGAATTAATATACCTTATGGCAGAATATGATAATATAAATATAAATCGCTTCCAAGATGCGAGGCTTAATTTTGGCTTTAGGTTTGCTGTAACGGAAGGTACAGATATAGATTTTACTGTGAGAGATTGTTGGGGTAAAAACAATCATCCGTCAAGGGTTCCCAACGAAAGAGTTTTTAAGATAAGTTATTCAGGTAAATTTTAATCGGACATACCCGGTGTGCTAATTTATAGCCATTCTGCGCATGAATAAATATTTAGATAAAGGAGATTGTAAATGAAAAAGTTGATTTTGGTTGCTGCGATGATGTTTGTTCTTGGAGGAGTGGCATTTTCTGATTTTGCAGGTGAAGTTAATGTGAAAGTGGGTCCTGAAGTTTATGGGAATGTAAGTTGGAAAGACAAAATAAAGATGGAAGGGGGTACGGACGAAAGAAAAGAGAGCATTCCTGTGGGCATCAGTGCTGATTTGCTAGGTGAGTTTTTACATCCATTGCCGGTAAACGATTCAATTAAAGTTGGCGGAGGCTTGGGATATTTATATCCAAGAAAGATTAAGAAAAAAGAATCTGATAATCTAACATTTTCATACCTTCCTATTTATGGCACGATACAGATAAATCCTTTTTCGTCAGCAAAAGGTGTGTTTTTTAAAGGTAATATAGGCTATACGTTCTTTTTTAATAGCATGGAAAATGGGCAAAAAACTGTTACGGTAGATGATGATAAGCCTGGCGGAGAACAGGCATATAGGAATGATAATGATAAGATCAAGAGTCTAAAAAATTGTGGTGGGTTGTATTGTGGTATTGGGGCAGGGTATGAGTTTTCTAACAGCTTAATTCTTGATGTAATGTATAGCTATTGCGGTACTTCGTGTTCATATGCTGTTTCGGATAGTAGTCATAAGTGGAGTTGTGGGACACATTTAGTAAGTATAAACGTAGGGTGCAAATTAACGAAATTGTGGGACATCTTGAGTAATTAAAATAGGTGCACATCATTGGTAGCTGTCGCACAAGCAAAGTGCTAAAGATGTTTAGTGTTATCAATCGCTTGTTTTTTATCAAAAGCAGTGAACATTGTCATGATGAAAATCACACACGAGAGAACTATTAGCTCTCGTGTGTATTAGGTCTCTTTCTAGATTAGACTATTCCTGTGGTTGCGTGTTGCTTTGCGGCAGGCGCACGGTTCAAAAAGAAGGCATTTAAGGGTAGACTTAAATGCTGAAGCGTCCGGCCGTCGTTGTTAATACTTGGAGTCACTAGTGGAAAGTGGGAATGTATGTTAAAGTATAAGTAAACAAGTTATTTGGAAAGCGGGTTCTCGTTTTTGTGGCAATGACAAGCAGACGGATCTCTGATTTTTCGCAAAGATTGCAGCTAGGTTTTTTGAGAATGCGTTCTATATTTTTTATAATACTAAAAGTTATATCTCTTCAAGGGTTTCTTTTTATTTCTTTGATGAGTTAGTGGCAATAGTGCCAGCGTAACGCTTTTTGTTTGTCGTACTTGCAAAAACGAGTATCTACCTACGTTACTTGGATCAGTGTTTTTATGAGAATTTTTCTGTTGCCTTGCTAGTCCTTGATGCCCTTGTATCTATTTTTAAGTAAACACAACGTACCAATAAGGAGATTGGTCGGTTATGGTTACGATATTAAGGAAGAAGATTCATGGAAACAACTTTTGACTTTGAACAGCCAATAACGGAAATTGACAAAAGAATTAATGATTTAAGAGAATCTTCTCAAACTGAAGGTGTGGATTTATCCGAACAAATTAAAGACCTCGAAAACACAAGAGATGAATTAAAACAAAAAATTTACAGTTCGTTGTCGCCTTGGCAGAGAATACAAATTGCAAGACATCCGCAAAGACCTTACTCTGCCGATTACATAAAACTCATATTTAAAAATTTTACAGAAGTTCGTGGCGACAGAGTTTTTGGCGACGATCAGGCAATTTTATGCGGTATTGCTGAAATAAATGATAAATCCGTTGTTGTTATTGGTCATCAGAAGGGCAGAACTTTGGAAGAAAATATGGATAGAAATTTTGGCATGGCTCATCCTGAAGGGTATAGAAAAGCTCTCAGAGTGATGAAGCTTGCGGAGAAGTTTAACAGACCTATAATAACATTCATAGATACTCCTGGAGCATATCCTGGAATTGCCGCCGAGGAAAGGGGACAAGCTGAAGCTATTGCAAGAAATTTAAGAGAAATGTCAGATTTAAAAGTTCTTATTATAACCGTAGTCATAGGAGAGGGCGGTTCTGGAGGAGCTTTAGGTATTGGTGTTTCAAATAGAGTTTTGTGTCTTGAAAACGCTTATTATTCGGTCATTTCTCCGGAAGGCTGCGCAGCTATACTTTTTAGAGACGGTTCAAAAGCCCCTGAAGCTGCGAAAGCAATGAAGCTTACCGCTAAAGATTTGTTAAAACTAAAAGTTATTGATGAAATTATAAAAGAACCTCTTGGTGGCGCTCATTACGATAGTGCAAAGACAGCGGTAAATATAAAAATGGTTTTAAATAAATATCTTAATGAATATGAAAAAATAAGCGGTAAAAAAATAGCGGAAGAGAGATATGCAAAATTTAGAAATATTGGTATTTACGAAGATATTTCTGAAGTTAAAAAAAATCAGAAAAAAGTAAAGAAAAAGTCTCTTAAAAAATAGGAGGATTAGAATGGCTTTGGTACCCGGCAAACAGATTTTGGAAGAAGCTGAAAAAAAAGGTTATGGGGTAGGCGCATATAATGTCAACAATATGGAGCAGATACAGGCAATAATGGCTGCTGCTAAAGAAACTCAATCGCCTGTAATTATCCAAGCAAGCAGAGGTGCGTTAAAATATTCCAATTTCACATATTTGGGATATTTAATGAAAGCTGCTGTTATTGAAAATCCTGATATTCCAGTTGTGATGCATTTGGATCACGGGAACTCTTTAGAATCTGTCGTAAAAGCTATAGAGCTTGGTTTTTCATCAGTTATGATAGACGGTTCTTTAATGGAAGATGGCAGGACTGCCTCAACGTATGAATATAATGTCGATGTTACTCGTTCTGTTGTAGTATACGCTCATGCAAGAGGCGTTTCGGTGGAAGCTGAGATAGGGACTCTTGGGGGCTTGGAAGACGGGGTGGGTTCAGGTAATGCGCATTTGACAAATCCTAAAGAAGCAAAGAACTTTGTTGATGAAACGGGTGTTGATTCCCTAGCTATCGCAATAGGAACTTCTCATGGCGCGTATAAATTTAAGGGCGCGATAAATCTTGCGTTTGATGTTTTAAAAGAAGTTAGATCTTTGGTGGATATTCCTATTGTTTTACATGGAGCTTCTTGTGTTCCTAAAGAATTAATTGATGAACTCAATAAATATGGCGGGAAAATGCCTGGGGCTATGGGTGTACCAATTACAAGCTTACAGGAAGCAATTAAACTCGGAGTGTCGAAAGTCAACGTTGATACCGATGGAAGGCTTGCAATCACGGCTGCAATAAGAAAAGTTTTTGTTGAAAATCCTGAAAAATTTGATCCCAGAGAATATCTAGGACCTGCAAGAACTGCGCTTACGAATATTATCGTTTCAAAAATGAAGGCTTTTGGAACTGCAGGGCATGCAAAGGATTACACTCCGAAAACTCTTGACGATATGAAAAAATTATATATAGGATCTGCCTAAAACTCATGATTTTCGTATTTACCCATCCCATGCCAGTCATGTTTTTATGTGTCTTGTCGTAAAAAATAACATTAGATACCAAAAAACAAAGGTATGGCAACACAGCTTGTTGGAGTTTTTAGACAAACCTGTAATGACATGGAGAGATGGCCGAGCGGTTTAAGGCGATAGTCTTGAAAACTATTATAGAGGAAACTCTATCGGGGGTTCAAATCCCTCTCTCTCCGTTCTTTTTTAGCAGCGTTGAAAAATATTAAAATAAAATATTTTCACAAGTATTCTATAAGTGTTACGCTGTTGAATCAAAAAATGGCACAGTTGGGCATTAAATGCTTATGTCATAGTGTTGCTTTGCAGTTAATTTTGTAACTACTCAAAGCCTGCCCCGGCAAAATCAGGACGTTTTTAAAATAAATATTAGTCCCAGCTGGTTGTACTGTGGTGTTTTTGGGAACACATACTTAGGAGATTTTATATGATAAAACGATCATTTCGTTTTCTGTGTTTTTTTTGTTTGATGTTTTGTTTATGCAGTTGTAAGTATAATATTTTTTCATGGGCGCGAGGTTCTCATACTTCTCCGAAGCGATGTTCTTATGATTCTTCGATGTCTATTGCTGATTCTGAAATGCGAAGAAAAAATTATGGGAAAGCCGCAGAGTACTATGAAAATGCGGTTGAGAAAAAACCCGGCGACAGAGATGCTGTTATGGGATACGCTTTGGCTGCCATATCAGATGCTTTGGGTGAGAGTCCTATGAATATTTTAGAAAAAGTTGCAACAGGCAAAGACAATGAAGCTTTGGATTTGTTGTCAAAATTGGTATCAAATAAGAAAACGAATGAAATAGTAACAAAGTTGACAGACGATGAGAATATGTTTCCAAAATTGTTTGAAGGATCGAATCCCCCGACAGACGGTCCGACAAATACTTTTGCCACTGTTATTTATATTTTGAGGGGATTAATGCCGTTATCAAATAATCCTGATCCTGCTGCGCAAGCGTCTATAAAAGCTATAAAAAATGGTGATTTTGATGATGTAGATATAAAAGATATCCCAATCCAAAAAGAAACTAGGGATTATATTGGAAAAAGTTTCGCGTGTATGAATAGAGTTGGTAATAACGGAGTTATTAAAGAGTTAGGTTCGAAGTTATTAAATAATTGTCAAAGATAAATGGTGGGATGCGGGATATCGTCATGGCCAAATAAGTGAAAATATCATCATGGTTTGAATAGGGGTCAATTATTGTGAAAAATAAAATAATAACTTTTACGATTTTAGTATTTGTTTTTTGCTCAACTCTTTTTGCTGTGCAAAAAAAAGACAAGGTTGCAATAAAAGGATTGCGGCCAATGAGTATAGGCGGGGCTTTTAACGCAATTTCTGATGATGAAAATGCATTTTTTTATAACCCTGCCGGAATAACGCAAAGAGAAGGTTATTTAGTTCAAATCATGTCTTTAGATGCTGCTCTTAATAGCGATACAATTTCTGCAATCTCTGCACTCAGCGACCTCATTTCTAGGGGTGTTCCTGAAAAAGATAAAATAATAGATAATTTTAAACGCGTTGCGTCGTCCAAATTGAGCGCTTTTGCTTCTGCGCCAAATATTTTGTTTATTACAAGTCCTATATCTGTTGAAGAAAATTATTTAAGTTTTGGATTAGGTTTTCTTGGTTGTGTTGACGGCAATGCTGAGATCAAACCTATTTATATTCCCTCTCTGAACGCTAAAGCAACGGATATTCAAATACTTTCTGCTGCATTCAAAATAAGTTCTCTTGATGCCGTCAAAATGCCCGGTTCTTTGTCTTTAGGCACGAATTTAAAACGTATGGGCACAATAGCAATTGAAAATACTATGACTTACGGTAAAGAGAAGAATAAACTTAACGTTTTGCAAGGAAAATCTTTCGGGATTGATATCGGGACAATATATCATTTAAATCCCTTGTGGAATTTTGGGTTAAGTGTAACGGATATCTACAATACCGGAATGAATTATAAAGAATTGGATAAACCGTACGGAAAGTTGTTTGCTAAAACGCTTGTTGGAATTCCCCATATTAGTAGTCATGGTTTAAAGAATTGCCGTAAAGAAAAAATTAATCCGGAGGTGAATATAGGTGCTTCTTGGTATCCTAAGGAGTTTTATTATTGGCCGGATAAGTATTTGGATACAGATGACAGGCTTGCTCTTGCGCTTGATTTAACCGATTTAACTAATTTAGTTAATCATGACGAATCATTTTTTGGAACATTTTTTAAAAATCTTCATATGGGCGTCGAGTATAAATACAATCCCTTTGTTATAAGAGCAGGTTATAATTCAGGATATCCAACAATTGGATTCGGTTTAGTCTCAAATAGTGTTCAACTTGAATATGCTTTTTACGGCGAGGAACAAGGAGTACGCCTAAACAGTGATCCTATGTATTTTCACAGGGTGAAGCTTTCAGTAAAGTTGGGAAATAACAAAGGGAAGCGGTATGGTAAGAGTTGATATTGTACGAACAAACCTTTAGCGGTAAAAATGTTATTTATAGTTAATTAACTTTATTTTGTACTTTTATAATTGTTCCGACAACTTTGCCTTTTTCGCTTATCGAAATTGCCGTGATGATATAGTTTCTAATAAATTTTTTAATTTCTTTTTCTTGATTTTCGTTTGCCTCTTCTACAATTTGTATTAAATCGTGGGCCTTTGTAATTTCAAGCAGATGGCTGCCTTTTCCAAAATTATCTTTCAAAATATCTTTTGTATTGTCGTAAGCATATACGATCTCGTTTAATGAATTTAAAATTATAAAAGCCAAGCTATCTTTAACTGAAGCATGTTGCAAATATTCAATTATTTTACTTAAACTTTCATTTTCATCTTTAAGTGTTTGTATTTTTTTGGCTATTTTATCTCTTTGCGAATCAAAAATATCAGTAATTTCGTTACGATCGCCAGTATCTGTGTTCCCATGCGATTTGTCTTCTAAAGATTTTTTTATTCTAATGAACGGCATTAATATGAGCAGTCTAGAAAGAAAATAAAAAACAATTATAATAAAAACTGCGACAAACGAGGCGATGGTATAGTATTTTATTTTCCAGTACCTTGCGTTTTTGCTTGCTTTTTGAACTGAAATCATACAAAATAAAGTGTGATTTTCTGCGAGAGATTCAGAAAGCAGTAAGGTCTCTTTTTCTGATGTTTGTTGCAAAAGTCCAGTTTTGTTTTTTGTTGCATTATTGTAAATAATGGTATTTTTTTCAGTGTTCCATTTGTTTGCATCACTTGGTATAAGCATCTTACCACTTTTGTCGAGTATAGAACAACTTGTGATGTTTTCTATTTTTCCAATGTTATCGATAGCCGTAAAAAGACTTATGTCATCTGAGTTTAAAATTGCTTTGTTAAAATAAGGGATAAGAGCCTCTACTGCTGATTTTGCTTTTTCTACAGTTAGAGCTTCTAAATCTTTCGATTTGTTTTTTGACAGCAAATTTGCTACTGGATAAAAAATTACACACATAAATAGCAGCGAGAAAAACGATAAAAATATAATATTTTTCCTCATGTGTTGATTATAACATAAAATATAACAGATTGTAATTGGATGCGATATGGAAAGTGTAAAATTAAAAATAAAAGTAATAAGAGCAGAGACATTTTGGGAAAGATTTTCAGGATTTATGTTCAAAAAAAGCAGTCTTCATGCAATTCTTTTCTGTAGATGTAATTCAGTACATACCTTTTTTATGCGGTTTAATTTGGATATTGTTTATTTAGATAAAGAAAACAAAATTGTGAAAATTATTAAATCATTGAAACCTTTTAGAATAGCTTTGCCTGTGTACAATGCAGTTTCGATTCTTGAAATTCCTTCAAATAAAAATATTTCCAAAGAATTGGCTGTAGGTAAAAAACTCATTGATTTTTAAATAAAAAAAATCGAAAACTATTATTTTGATTGTACCCCAAAAAATGATACAATTCCACTGATGTAAACGTCAGCAGTAATGCTGCAGTGCGCGCTTTACGTCTGTTTTTTAAACGGGTGCAAGCTTATTGGTTGGCCATGTAGGCCATGTAGCCAGATTATTTAACCTGCCTAATTTATATAGGAGAAGTAGAGTAAATGGAAAATAAAGAGCAACCGCGGCAACAGCAGACAGCCCCAATTGACCAAATAATTAAACAGAGAAAACAGAAGGCAAAAGATTTTACAAGCGCAGGAATAAACCCTTATCCCTCTAGATGTACTTTAGATAAAAGTAATGCGGATATACAAAAAGAATTTATTAATCTACAAAAAGAGCAGGTTGCGGATGTAAAAGTTAAAGCTGCTGGCAGAGTTGTTACTTGCAGAAATATGGGTAGGGCGGCATTTTTAGATATAAAAGATGGGACGTCAAAAATCCAGATATATGTTCGGGCAGACAAGGTAGGAGCCGAACAATATAAATTTTTTAAAAATATGGTTGATACTTCTGATATTATTGCTGTTAGTGGTGTGCCTTTTAGAACGAAAACAAATGAGCTTAGCATAATGGTTGAAAATTGGACTATGCTTACAAAGGCATTTAGGCCTCTTCCGGAAAAATGGCACGGGCTTAAAGACACAGAGACAAGATATAGGCAGAGGTATCTAGATTTAATTTCAAACAGCGAAGTAAAAGATATTTTTGTAAAAAGAAGCATAGTTATTTCTACCATAAGGCGCAAACTTGAAGATTTAGGATTTGTAGAAGTCGAAACACCCATGCTTCAATCTCTTGCAGGAGGAGCAAATGCAAGACCGTTTGTAACTCATCACAATGCTTTAGATATAGATTTGTTTTTAAGGATTGCTCCTGAACTTTTCTTGAAGCGTCTTGTTGTTGGAGGAATGGACAGGGTTTTTGAAATAGGAAAAAATTTTAGGAATGAAGGAATAGATAAAAATCATAATCCTGAATTTACTATGCTGGAACTTTACCAGGCATATGCGGATTATAACGATATAATGGATCTTACGGAAGTATTGATTAAATCTGCCGCTGCAAAATTAGGTTCTGTCATAAACTTGGAATTTAGGAGAGCAAAAATGTTTGATTTGATAAGGGAGTACACAGGTCTTGAGTTGCTTTCCTACATTGAAAGCGGAAAGATGTTTGAACAGGTAAAACATCTAGGCCTGGGTTTACCTAAAAATGCAAGCGATAAGAAAATTTTAGACCAGCTGTTTGATGAGAAGGTAGTACCTAATTTAAAAAATCCTACTTTTGTTATAGATCATCCTGCTATTTATTCTCCTCTTTCAAAAGTTAAATTTGACCAGCCTGAGATAGCGGAACGATTTGAACTTTACATAAACGGTATGGAAATAGGCAATGCCTATTCAGAACTTAACGACCCTGAACTTCAAAGAGTAAGATTTGCTCAACAGATGGAAGCTAAAAAGCAAGGCGATGATGAAGTTATGCCATACGATGAAGACTTTATTTTTGCGCTTGAGCAAGGGCTTCCGCCTACAGGTGGTTTGGGTATGGGAATAGATAGACTTGTTATGGTTTTAACCGGAGTTGAGTCGATTAGAGAAGTAATAACATTTCCCGCAATGAGGCCAGAGTAAACTACTATGAGCGCATTATCTATTGAATTTTTTATAGCTGTAAGATATTTAAGGGTGAGTAAAAAAGGTTTTTTTTCGTTGCTTACCACTCTTATTGCTATTGGCGGCACTACTTTGGGAGTAGCTGCTCTTGTTATAACGCTTGCTGTTATGAGTGGTTTTCAAAGTAGTATAAGAAATAATATATTAGGTAAACAGCCGCATATAGTTGTTGCAAGAACTGATAACAAATCTTTTAAAGATTATCTTTCGATTGAAGATACAATAAAAACAAATAAATCTGTTGTAAGCGTTTTCCCATTTATAGAAAAGCAAGGAATTGTTAGAGGTAAAGAGTCAAATATTTCAACAGGTATAATAATAAAGGCTGTAGATTACGAAAACGAAAGCAATACTCTTAATTTTTCAAAGCAGATAAAAGTTTCTAGCATGAATTTTGACGGAAAAAAAATTGGAAACAAATCGATAATTCTCGGTAACGAAATTGCAAAATGTATTCATGCAAGCGTAGGGGACGAAGTAGTTTTAATGTTTCCGGAAAATTTTAGCAGTATGCCTAAAATGTATTTGTTTAATGTCTCTGCTGTTATGCAATCAGGATCGCCTGGGTTTAGTTCTTTTTCTGGTCTTATTGATTTGCATGAAGGACAAAGGCTGTTTTCAATTCCGAATGCGGTTACAGGTCTTGATATACACACCAAAAACTTTGATAGAGCTTCAGCAACAGCGTCACAACTGCAAAGCGTGTTGTCTTATCCATATATAGCAAGAGCATGGACTGATATGTATAAGAATTTTCTTTCTGCTCTTAAACTTGAAAAAATTATGATGTTTCTTATTTTGGGACTTATAATACTTGTTGCCGCGTTTAATATTATTTCTAATCTTTTGCTTTTAAGTATTCAAAAATCAAAAGAAATAGGCATAATGTCTGCAATGGGGTTTTCAAAGACTTCAATTTCAAAGATATTTTTTTATGAAGGTCTTATTATAGGCTCGATCGGCACCATTCTTGGAATTATATCAGGACTTGCAATAAGTCTTGTGCTAAAATATTTTGATATATTCAAGCTGCCTAAAGGTGTTTACAATGTAGATAAGCTGCCTGTGGCAATAGTGCCTTCAGATGTACTTATGATTGCCGCAAGCGCGTTTGTGATTACCGTAATAGCGGGCATTTATCCTGCGTATCAGGTTTCAAAGTTGGATCCAATCGAAGCAATAAGATATGGATAGACAACAAAATGAAATTAATTTTTAAATATGGTCTACCAGCTTCTGTGCTAGTAAGCTTTGCGCTATTTTGAATTTTCTTGGGTGGTGGATTTTAGCTGTTTTGATAAGGGGTAAGTATTGTGTCACACTCACGAAAGTGAGTATCCATGTGATAACACAAACGAACATAAAATGAATATAAAAACTGAAAACTTAAGCAAAAATTATAAGAAGAAAGATTCTCCTGATGTCGATGTGCTAAAGAACATACAATTGGAAATAACCTCAGGCCAAAAAGTGGCTTTAACAGGGCCTTCGGGATCGGGTAAAAGCACTTTGGTTCATATCTTGGGGCTTATGGATAGGCCCACAACCGGTAATGTGTATATAGATGGTATTGATTGTTTTGCTGAAAATGATAAGTATTTATGCGCAATGAGGAAGAAAAATATAGGCTTTGTTTTTCAATTTCATTATCTTATGCCGGATTTTACTGTTTTAGAAAATGTCCTTTTACCTGTATGGAGAGACAGAAATATAAAAATTAAGTTAGCGCAAAGTATACTAGAAAAAGTTGGACTTTTGCACAGACAATATCATTTCCCAAACGAATTGTCTGGGGGAGAGCAACAGAGAGCGGCTCTTGCAAGAGCCTTGATAAATAGTCCCCACATAATTTTTGCTGATGAACCTACTGGCAATTTAGACAGAGTTACGGGTCTTGAGATAGAAAAGTTATTGTTTGAAAGTGCTGCAGAGTCGAACTCAACTCTTGTTCTTGTTACGCACAGCCAAGAACTCGCCGCAAAAGCAGATAAAATAATAAAAATGACTGACGGTAAGAAAATGATATAACCAAAGCAAGACCGCTCACGAAGATGGAAAGTAATACGAAATTTGTACGTAGTTTTGCAAGAGGTCTAATAATTGCATGAGAATAGTTGTAAAAATTGGCACAAGTACGCTTACGGCTAAAGATAGCGCATTGAATAGGAAATATATATTTGATTTGGCTAGCGAACTTGTTGCCATTCAAAAAGAAAATCATGAAATATTAATTGTTAGTTCCGGAGCTGTCGGCGCTGGACGTTCGCTCTTAGGAGCAAATGTTAAGTCTAAAACTTTAAGAGACAAACAAGCATTTGCCGCCATAGGGCAACCTTTACTTATGAGTGCGTATTCTGCCGCTTTTGCGAAATATAACAAGACTGTTGCCCAGATTCTTCTGACAAGAGATGTGTTTGAGAAAAGAAGTAATTATATAAATGCGAGAAATACGTTAAATACTTTAATTGAAAATAATGTGATTCCTATAATAAATGAAAACGATTCTGTTTCAATTGACGAATTAAATTTTGGAGACAACGATACTCTGGCTGCGCTTGTTGCTACAGCTATTGATGCTGATAAGTTTATTATTTTTACTGATGTTGACGGTTTTTATAACGGCAATCCCGCAACAGCTACCATAATACCTCAAATTGACAAAATTACCGAAGAAATCGAAAATTTTGCTTCGTTGAAATCTTCCAGCGGTAAGGGGGAAGGCGGCATGAAAACAAAAATAATAGCCGCAAAAATAGCTGCTACGTCTGGAGTAGATACAATAATTACAAACGGTTTAAAATTAAACCTGTTAAAAGATATAGTTTCGGGCTGTCAGGTAGGCACAATTATTAAAGCAAAAAAACAATGTCTTAAGGCAAAAAAATCATGGATAGCTTTCAGTAAAAAATCAAAAGGAACAGTTTTTGTTGATAATAAGGCTTCAGAAGTTCTATTAAGCATAGGGGGAAGCCTGCTTGCTGTTGGAATAACAGAAATAAATGGTAATTTTCAAAGGGGTGATACCGTAAATATTGCCAATACTAAAACTAGAAAAAATTTTGCAAGAGGATTAACAAATTACAACAGTTTGGATCTTGAAAAAATAAAAGGAAAAAAAGCCTCAGATATGGAAAATATTATAGACGTAATGGAAGACGAGGTTGTGCATAGAGATAATTTGGTTGTTTTACGATAAAAATGTATGCGAAGGAAAGCTTAACAATGATAAGAGTTCACAATACCCTCTCGAACAAGAAAGAAGAGTTTAAATCTCAAAAAGAAAACTTTGTGTCTATGTATGTATGTGGCGTAACTCCTTATGACGAAGTTCATTTAGGGCACGCAAGAGCTTATGTGGTATTTGATGTTATAAAAAGGCATCTTTTAAAAAGAGGCTATCAAGTAAAACATATACAAAATTTTACAGATGTTGATGATAAAATTATAAAAAGATCGCAAGAAAAAAATATAAAACCTTCAGAACTCGCGCAGGTTTATATAGACAATTATTTTGAGCAGATGGGCAAGTTAAATATTTTAAAAGCAGAAACGTATCCGCGTGTTACGCAAATGATACCGCAGATAATTAATTTTATTAAAGATCTTGCAGATAGAGGTTTTGCTTATGAAGTTGACGGTGATGTTTATTTTCATGTTGATAAGTTTAAAGATTACGGGAAATTATCAAAAAGAAAACTTGAAGATTTAAAAGCTGGAGCAAGAGTTGATGTCTGCGATGATAAATTTTCAGCGTTTGATTTTGCCCTGTGGAAAAAGACAAAGGAGAATGAACCGCAGGAAGTTGCATGGGATAGCCCATGGGGGAAAGGTCGTCCTGGATGGCATATCGAATGTTCTGTAATGTCATTGGAATTGCTTGGCAGCACAATAGATATACATGGCGGTGGTCAAGATTTAATATTTCCTCATCATGAAAACGAAATTGCTCAAAGCCAAACAAAAACAGGCAAACAATTTGTTAAATATTGGATACATAACGGTTTTGTTACTATAAATAAAGAAAAGATGTCTAAGTCTTTAAATAATTTTTTTACATTGAAAACAATATTTGAAAAATACAATCCGCGCGTGGTGCGCTACTACCTTTTAACACAGTGCTACTTGAGCCCGTTAGATTTTTCCAATACATGTGTGGACGGCGCAAAAAATACTTTGCAAGGAATAGATGACGCTTATTTAAGACTAGTTTCGTCTGCTAAAGAACCTGCAACAGAAATAGTCGACAAAGATTTATTAGAGTTGCAGAATAAATTTTTAACGGCGCTTGACGATGATTTTAATTCAGAAAAAGCATTGTCGTATCTTCACAAATTAAAGAATATGATATTAAATGAATTGTTTGTCGTAAATCCATCAAGACTTTCTCAGTTTAGAAAGCTCTTTGAAGATTTTGCTGAACAATCTTTAGGTATTGTGCTTCCGAAAGAACAAAAAAATAATGAAGATTTGCAAAATCTTTTACAAGAAAGAAACGAAGCAAGAAAAAATCAAAATTGGACCAAATCAGATACGCTTAGAAAACTTATAGATGAAAAAGGATATAAGATAGTAGATAACAAAGACGGATCTTCTGTGCTTGTAAAGAAAAATTAAAAATTATTTTTTGCAGTATAGTCAACTTTCTGGTAATGGGAATGCGTGGCGTTTTGTTTCTAGCTATTTAACGCTTGGCTTGCATCTATTTCTTCAAAGCTAGCGCCAGTTGTTAATGCAGAAGTTAATCGGTTGTAAAAAGGGACTTTAATGCATAAAGAAGATAATAAGCATAAACAGTCGGAAGGTGTTATTTACGGACGCAATTCGGTTTTAGAACTTCTTAAAGCGGGGAAACGTACTGTAAATAAATTGATAGTTGCTCAGACTGCAAGAGGCTCGGCAATTTCAGAAATTATTAATATCGCAAAACAAAAAGGTATAGCTATACACAACGTCCCTCCTGAAAAACTTGACAAATTTCATGAGCATTCTCAAGGAATAGCGGTAGAAGTTTCACCTATGGAATATATCGAATTGTCTGTTTTAATAGAAAAAGCAAAACAATCGCCTAAACCCCTGCTTATAATATTAGATGGAATACAAGACCCTCATAATCTTGGAGCAATTATAAGAAATTGTGTTGCTTTTGGAGCAGATGGGGTTATAATTCCTAAGTGGAGAGCCGTTGGTGTAAATGAAACAGTTTCAAAAGCCTCTGCGGGAGCGGTAGAACATATTTCTATATCAAAAGTTGTAAATATCAATCAGGCGATGGATTTATTGAAAGAAAATAATTTTTGGATTGCCGGCGCTGAAAACGGTAATCAAATATTAGAAAAAGTAGATTTGCCTTTTCCTCTCGTAATCATAATAGGTAGCGAAGGTTTCGGTCTTCAGAATTTAACAAAGAGAAATTGCGATTTTCTAATATCAATTCCACATAAAAGCACAGTGTCTTCATTAAATGCTTCATGCGCATCTGCCGTAATCCTATACGAAGTATCAAAAAAACGAAAGATAGCTTGCCAACCTAACACGACAAACGCATAAAAGCTTTTTTTGATTTTTTGATTGTCACATGCACTACTAAATTGTAGTCTATAAAATTTGCTTTGAGCTTAAAATCAAAGCCTCTAAGAAATTTTTTTGCGCATTCGTCCTGTGATATTCTAAAAAGACTTGACAGATAAAATTTTAATATGTACAACCCAATCTCTCTTAACAAAAGCCAAGTCCAAATGTTAGTTATGAGATTCTACAAAATATGTTATAAGACCATACTAAAGACTTGACAAGTAAAATTTTAATATGTACAATCCAATCTCTCTTAACAAAAGCCAAGTCCAAATGTTAGTTATGAGATTCTACAAAATGTGTTATAAGACCCTACTAGAGACTTGACAGATAAAGTTTAATGATGTAGAATCCATTGTCTTTGTTTGAAAGAAGTCCAGTGCGAGATCCTACAAAGACTTGACAGATAAAGTTTCATAGATGCATGATCTTTGCAATGTAATAGTCCGTTTGTCTTTGTTTGAAAGAAGTCCAGTGTGAAACCTTACAAGAATTAGTGATTTAAATTTAATTAAATTTAAGTTTAACTTGTTAGTTTGAAGTATTTGACTATAAAAAGTAAATTCATTAACCATGAGCTTATCAATTTATAAACAAATGCAGTAACCCACATAAACAAGACACCGCAAAAAAAGATCAAAAAACCTAAGGTTAGTAGGCTAAAGCAAAAGCTAAACAAGCTGAGAGCGTGCAGACCTGGGGACTGGTTGCCGACCAAGTTTGTATTGCCTTAACAATAACAGGAATAATTTGATTTTAGTACTGTAAAAACAAAAAGGGATTGTTAAAGAAAGCAAGAGAAAAAGGCATAGTTAGAGACAAAGAAAGAACGATAAAAAAAAGAGCGTGGAGTGTGGATTAATAGGACTTTAGAGACAGAGGGAGGTGTATAGATAGATAAAAGGAAGGAAAAAAGAAACAAGAAAAGACAAAAGGAGGGAAACATAGTTGAAGACAAAGAAAGTTGCAACAAAAAGAAGTGCAAAGTGCAGGTTAGTTTAAGAAATAGAATTTAAAAAATAGGAGTTGTATATGAAAGACTTAACACGTAAGCAGAAAGAAACAAGAAACGTAGATAAAAATAACAATAGACCTCTTGCATAACTAAGTATTAAATTCAGAATTACAAATACCTGCAATCAAGTTAAATCGCAGTCCAAAGCGTCTTCTGCGATTCCTATATCTATCTGAGACTATTTTGAACCTTTTAAC
>BNVV01000025.1 GCA_025998355.1 Endomicrobiia bacterium | reverse complement strand
AAACGCAGGTCAGATAAATTATTCCGCATCGAAAGGTGGCGTAATATCAATGACAAAGACTTGTGCAAGAGAGTTTGCTTCGAGAAATATTTTGGTAAATGCTGTCGCTCCTGGGTTTATTCGTACCTCTATGACTGACAAGTTAACTGAAGCCCAAAAGCAGGTCATGATTTCAGCAGTACCTCTTTTAAGACTTGGAGAGGCTTCTGATGTAGCAAAAGCGGCTTTGTTCTTTGCAAGTGATGATTCATCTTATGTAACAGGGCATGTTTTAGCAGTTAACGGCGGAATGTATATGTAGCGACTAAAGTAATACAGGTGTAGTCAACTGACTCTATATTGACATGTTGCATCGTTTAGACTTTAGGGTAGATTTTGGCTGATTTATAAGAAGCGATATTTTGAAATATCAATCAAATAAAACAGACTGAATTTACTTAGAAAAGGTGCAAAAAGCGTGTTAATGCAGAATGATTGGCTACGGCAAAGTTTTTAAAAGCAGAAAATGAATGTAACACAAAATTAAAAAAAGGGGGAGATGCATAAAATGGCAGATTGTGAGGCTAGGATAAAGGAAATTATTGTTGAACAATTGGGTGTGGACCCTGTTGAAGTAGTAACAGGTGCGTCATTTGTTAATGATTTAGGCGCAGATTCTTTGGATACAGTAGAGCTTGTTATGGCTTTCGAGGAAGAGTTCGATATTGAAATTCCAGATGAAGAAGCAGAAAAAATTCAGACAGTGGGAAACGCAATAGACTATATTAAAACACATATCGCAAAATAAGGCGTTAAAATGAACAGAAGAGTAGTTATCAGCGGTATAGGAGTTGTGACTCCAATAGGTATAGGTAACGTTGAATTTGTCAAAGCTTTAAAAGCCGGCAAGTCGGGCGCTTCAGCCATTGAGTCGTTTGACACAAGCGAATACACTACAAAATTTGCTGCTGTTGTTAAAGACTTTGATCCGGAACAGTTTATTGACAAAAAAAAAATAAAAAAAATGGCAAGATTTACGCAGCTTGGGTTTGCAGCTGCAAAAATGGCTATCGAAGATTCGGGACTTGATCTTTCCAAAGAGGACCTGTCAAAAATTGGAGTTATCGCAGGAACCGGAATTGGCGGTTTAGATGTAATAGAGGAGGAAGAACAAATCCTTTTGACGAGAGGTCCTAGGAGGGTAAGCCCTTTCCTTATCCCTATGATAATTACAAATATGTTGCCTGGTGAAATAGCTATTAAGTATGGTTTTACCGGACCAAATTACGCAGTTACAAGTGCTTGCGCTTCTTCTAACAATGCTATGGGAGATGCTTTGAGACTGCTTCGTAGCTGTGATGCGGATGTAATAATTTCTGGAGGCTCTGAAGGAGCAATTGTTCCTTTAGGCGTTGCCGGTTTCTGTTCAATCAAAGCTCTTTCTCAAAGAAATGACGAACCGCAAAAAGCATCAAGACCTTTTGACAAAAACCGCGATGGTTTTGTTATAGGCGAAGGTGCCGGCATAGTTGTTCTTGAGACTTTGGAACACGCGTTAAACAGGGATGCAAAAATATATGCAGAGCTTGCGGGATACGGAGCGTCGGATGACGCTTACCATATTACTGCTCCTGAGCCTGAATGTAAAGCTGCTGTTATGGCTATTGAAAAAGCTATAACTGATGCAGGTATTTCTAAAGAAGAAGTTGATTATATCAACGCCCATGGTACATCAACGGCGTTAAATGATAAAACAGAAACTTTTGCAATAAAAAAAGTTTTTGGCGATAGAGCATATAAAATACCTGTTTCATCGACTAAGTCAATGACAGGACATCTTTTAGGTGGAGCCGCCGGTGTTGAGCTTGCGGCCACTGTCCTTGCAATGCAGGAAGGTTTTATCCATCCTACTATAAATTATGAAACTCCAGATGTTGATTGTGATTTGGATTATGTTCCAAATATAGCGAGGATACAACAAGTTGCATGTGCTATTTCAAACTCTTTTGGATTTGGTGGTCACAATGCAACTGTTGTAATAAAAAAATATGTTAAGTAAAAATCATGAAAAACTTCAAAAAGTTATTGAATACAAATTCAACGATCCTAAGATTTTAATAACGGCTTTAACGCATAAATCTTATGTCGCTAGAATTGGTACAAAAGGTTACAACAATGAACGCATGGAGTTTTTGGGAGACAGTATTTTGGCGGCTATTGTCGCAGAAGCTTTGTACACAAAATATCCGCGCAAAGCAGAAGGGGTGTTATCGCAGCTTAAGGCCCAATTAGTTTCTGCAAATAATTTATGCGTTTGGGCAAAAAAAATATATTTGGGCGATTATGTTTTTTTAGGTAGGGGTGAAAATACAAAAAAAGAGGCAAGGCAAACAAAAAATTTGCTTGGCGATGTTTTTGAAGCAGTAGTGGGGGCAATTTATTTAGATGGCGGTTTTGAGAATTCAAAAAAATTTGTTTTAAAATTTTTGGACGTTCAAGAAGAAATAATAGGTCAAGATTATAAAAGCAGGTTTCAGGAATTTAGCCAGTCCGTTTACAGAGAACTTCCCGAATACAAAACAGTAAGAGAGTCTGGACCCGATCACGATAAGAAATTTGAGGTTGCCGTATATGTGCACAAGATGCTTTTAGGTGAAGGTACGGGAAGTTCTAAAAAAGAAGCTCAACAATCTGCCGCCAAACAAGCTATGGAAAATATCAAGTAGTCTGCCCATATATAAGCAGTGCTTAAGCAATAAACCTCGTACATAATATTTATTGCAATTACTTTTCTTCTCCCGCAAGATGAGTAGAAAAAACACTAAAATTAATATGTGCTCCACTACTTTTTACCTTATATCCAGCAAATACGCTCTTGCTGTTTCTCCATCATTTTTAGCAAAGGCTTATCTTTTCATTCGTTTCGGTGCAATCTAAAGTGATTTGACTACTATAGTGTATTTATCTAATCGTAAAATACTTTTGATGTGTCAAAACTTTAAAGCTTGACGAATTTCCATCAACGTTTTTATAGCAACTTCCTTAGCTTGCAGATTTCCCATCTCAATTATTTTTTTTAAATATGCCTTGTTTGATATTACAACTTTTCTTTTTTCAGCTAAAGGTTTCATAAATTCAGAAAGCATTTCCATTATCTGTTTTTTACATGCTGCACAGCCTATTAAGCCCGATTTACACTCTTCTTCTCTCCTTTTATGGTCATTATTAAATATTTTATGAAACGCAAAAACAACACAACCATCAGGATGACCGGGATCATCTTTCTTTATTTTTAAAGGATCGGTAAACATATTTTTAACCTTTTTGCTCAAAGTGTCATCACTTTCACCAATAAGAATTGAATTGTTGTAGGATTTTGACATCTTTCTTCCATCTAAACCAGGAACTCTTGAGGACTTTGCAAGTTTTTCTTGAGGCTCTACTAAAACATTGCCGTAAAAATTGTTAAATCTTCTTGCTATTTCGCGGGTAAACTCTAAGTGTGATAATTGATCTTCGCCTACAGGAACAACATCGGCTTTATAAAGTAATATATCTGCAGCCATCAAAACTGGATATCCCAAAAAACCGTAGTTACTTAAATCTTTATTTTTGATCGCTTTTATTTGCTCTTTGTATGTCGGACATCTTTGCAACCAGCCCAAAGGAGTAATCATTGAAAGTATTAGAAATAATTCACTATGCTGAGGCACTTTTGACTGTCTAAAAATCACGACTTTTTGAGGATCTATACCTGCTGTAATCCAATCAGCAACCATTTCCAAAGTATTTTCATCAATTTTAAAAGTATCAGCATAATCAGTGGTTAAAGCATGCCAATCAGATGACATATAATAACAATCACATTCGTCTTGAAGTTCAATCCATTTGCGCAATGCGCCGAAATAATGTCCTATATGGAGTCTTCCTGTAGGGCGCATTCCTGATAATACTTTTTTTCTCATACAATTCTCTCTGTCTTGATTTTTTTTAAAAAGTCCTGCCGGCAAAAATCCTCACAAAAAAATTTGTGATTAAATTTATAATGCCAATGCCCTTCGTCATGTCTGACAGCAATACTAAATTCAATATTATAAGACCAATATATGGGTTCAAATTTAAATATTTTGTCCTCAATTCCACAGGTAAAAAATAAGCCACAATTTTTGAACCGTCAAGCGGAGGAATTGGTATCATGTTTATTATTAAAAAACATACATTAACCATAATCATCGTTAAAAAACAATGTTCTATTGATACACTAAAACTCGCTGTAAAATTAGGAAATGCTCTTACCAAATGTATCACGAGTCCGGAAAAAAAAGCAAGTAATAGGTTTGATGCTGGACCTGCAAGTGAAACAAGAAGAATATCTGATTTAGGATTTTTTAATTTTCGATAGTCAATGGGAACGGGTTTTGCCCGAGCAAAAATAATAGGCGCTTTCATAAGCAGCAATATTACTGGAAGAATAATACTTCCAAATAATTCTATATGGGAAATAGGATTTAGAGTAATACGCCCAGACATTTTTGCAGTATCATCGCCTCTTAAGTAAGCAACATATGCATGTGCCACTTCATGAACCGTAATAGAAAATAGAATTACTACGGCATATAATAAATATTCGGATATCACCATCAGAATCCTTTGCAGCTGTTTCTCTCTGCTTACGGGCACTGTCCCGCTAATCTTTTAGTGTTAAGACCAATAAAACACTTTTGCTTATCAGTATTAAATCGCAAAAATGTGTAAAAAATACAAAAAATTAATAACTATAACACGTAAACATCAGAAAATTTTAATTTCATAACCAAAAACTTGAAAAAACAACAATGACATCTAAAGATTCATAGTTTTTTGGGGATATTCGTATTCACCGCGACGACCTTATTTTATAGACATCTTGTCGTAAAAAACAACATCGAGCACCAAAAAACAAAGGTACGGCAAACAGCAACTTATTGAAGTCTTAGGTAGACTCTTATAATATTTTCCTTGCGTTTTCGCTCACGTTTCTGTATCTGCGTCTAGCATTCATTATAGCACATAAACATGCTTATTTATATTTTTTCATAATAGACTTCTTGACCTTTGCAGAGACTTGTGATGTTTGCAAGTCGCAGTTTGAAAAAAAGCAAATACCATCCTTGCCACCCCTTTTTTTTGCAAAAAAGTGGAATTACTACAGGCATTGCTTTCTTAGTTTTGGTGTTAAGATTACAAAAATCTTTATCTATCAAAAAAATTGCAAAATGCGTCAAAATATAAGAAATCAAAAATTATCACGGGTAAACATAGGAGAATTCTTAATGCCAAAACTAAAAAAGCAGTGCCATGATTTTAGGAGGTTCTCGTATTTATCGTGATGAATTTGTCGCAGTATCTTGTTGTAAAAAACAACACTAATATCGAAACAAGTTCATGATAACAGCAGATTTACTTTGAGAGTTTTTAGGCAGACCCGCTAAATTATTTGCAACAACGCACAAGCTGTGATTTTTGTGGATAACTATCTCCTTATTCTTATAGCAGAAACTTGAAAAGGTTTTGTAGAAAGAATCTTATCTTTAGTATTACTGCTCTGATTAAAGAAATCAACAACAGCTTTTTCTCCTCCGATCTCAGAAACAACAATGGCTTGAAATCCCCAATTAGCAGGATTGCCTCTAATATATTTTTGCGGTATCAAAACAGAACCACCACAAACCGAAAGATTTGAAACAAAAGAAGCGCCATTTAAAGAATGCTTATACAAAACCGCTTTGTTTTTATATACCCTTAACGAATATTCCCATCCCGAGTCTGTATTCAAAAAACCGTTTACGCCTGAGAGAAATGATGTAGACCCTGCTCCTTTAATATTATTTAGATCTATATAAAAATCCACAAAAGAAATATCGTCATTCCACTTTCCAGATTTGAAAGAAAAATCTATTCTTATGTCGTTATCTTTTGAAAGAACCTGCACAAACTTTAACAACCCTTCATTTGATATTGAAACTCCGTCAGGAACAGCTTCAACAAAAGTCTGAATATTTGAAAAAAAAACTTTTTTTGCTGTAGGAACGCTATGTGCTTTCTCATCTTCGGGCTCTGAAGCTTCTAAGAGATGATAAATATTTTTATAAGTGTTATCGAACATTCTTTTTCCATCTGGTCTGTCCAATAAACCATCTTTTAAAAGATCGTAGCTACATAAACAAGCAAGTTCGCTTTGCGCATTAGTATAAGCGTGTTCTTTAAAATTAGGTTTGTTAGCATAATTATTAATCAAATCCACCGCCAAAAAGAGTTTTTCTTTTACCGAAGGATTAATTAAAAACTGTTTAAAATGTATATTTTTTTGCACAGGCAAATTGTTTTTAAATTCTGAAATATACCAAGGGGTCGCAGGCATTATATATTTGCTGTTATCAAAAGCATCTATCAAATACTCCATTAATTTTACATTCTGCAAATGTTTTTTCGTGAGCAAAACAGGTACAACATTATTTTCTTTTTTTGATTCTAACCATTTCATAACATCAATTTGATTGTAAGGGAAATTTTTATATATAGAAAATACTACAATACCATCAATATTACAAGCACCATAAAGATTTTTTTCAAAATTATCAGAATTAATCCATGTAAGTCCTAAGCCCGATAAGTAATAAAGAATATTATGCGATAACTCCGCAAAATTTAAGAATATACCAGATGCTTGTTTGTTTGTATGATTTTTATAATCTGTTAAATTAGTCGATATATACTCTTCAAAAATACCTCGCTTATTTGACTTTTTTAAATGGGTATTTGAAAGCATGGCAAGAACGGGCAAAATAGGCTCCGGATTAAAAGAAAGAGCCAGTTCTACTCTGCCGTACGAAACAAGTGTTTTTAAATTTTCAGGAACTCCTATTGCAGAATTTACAGGTACAGTTATACAAAAACGTTTTGATGATAAAATTTTATTAATAACAGACTTGGGAATATCTGAAGTATCAGCAAAAAACACTATGCATCTGTTGTTTTCGCCCAAAGCCAAAGTGCTTAAAAATAGAAATAACACAGTGCAAATAAATGTTTTCATAACGCATTATTGTAGCATTATTGACAAGATTTGTTAATTTCAGGTACAATAGCGTTGTGAAAGTACAAAAAACTGGTTTCTTCGCTTCTTTCTTAATATTTTTGTTTTTTGTTATCGTAGGATGCGTGAGTTCCGCTGCGGATTCTAAGGTAGTGGTATTAGAATATCCTCAAGAAGATCAAAATGCAACTGATGTAGTGACTACGACAACAACAAGCGATACAAAACATGGGGAAAGAGTAACCGAAAGGTACATAAGAGGAATACATTTTACGGCATGGGCATGCGGTTCTGAAAAATCTAGAAAAATTGCAATGGATCTCTTTGAAAATACTGAGTTAAATACTGCTGTGATAGATATCAAAGAATCTGAAGGACATGTTTATATTGACGGTATAAAAATTGTAGATGCAAACAGAGCTCATGTAGCGGCAATACCTGGTATTGGAGAATATATTCCCTATTTAAAAAGCAAAGGCATTTACACTGTAGCAAGAATTGTTGTTTTTAGAGATAACACGATAACAAGAAAAAATCCTGATCTTGCCGTTAAAAATCCCAATGGAACTATTTGGACGGATGGAAAAAATGTCGCATGGCTTGATCCCTATAACAAAGATACTTGGGATTATAATTTACAAATAGCCGAAAGAGCTGCAACTATAGGATTTGATGAGATACAATTTGATTATATACGATTCCCTTCTGACGGCAATACGAAAAATTGCAGATACAGTAAACCTCATTGCGCAGCGGAAGCTTCAAAAGCCTTGGTTGGTTTTTTAAAAGAAGCCAATAAAAGACTTAAAGCTAAAAATGTGAAAATATCTATTGACGTTTTCGGTTTAACGACATCAGCTACAGACGATATGGGTATAGGTCAAAAAATAGTTGAAATGACAGAGTGGGTAGATTATGTAAGTCCTATGGTTTATCCGTCTCATTATGAAAAGGGGAACTACGGTATTGCAGAGCCTAACAAAGAACCATATAAAATTGTTTATTATGCCATGGAAAGCGCTCTGAAAAGAATACCCGAGAGAAAGCTCCGCCCGTGGCTTCAAGACTTTAGCTGTGGTGGGTACAAATACGACAAAAATGCGGTTAGAGCCCAAATACAGGCATGTTATGACAATAAAATCGGCAATTGGCTGCTATGGAATGCAAAATCTGTTTATACCAGAGAAGCCCTAAAGGGACAAGACGAAGAGAACTATTACCAAGAAAGCAATCCGCCAACGGTTGAAATGTTAAAAACCACAAATAAGAGACCACCTGCGGTGCAAACTACGAAATAAAAAATAATTTTACAAACTTTAAATCTTTGCTTATTATTTCCCCCAATGTATATTTACTATCTTGATTAGCATACTGTTTAATAAGTTCTTTTTCTCTGTCAGCCTCAAGTTTTTTTACAGATGCTTCTATTTTTCTGTTTCTTATGTCAACTCTTGTTACTTTAGCTTCAACTTCTTCTCCTTCTTTCAAAACATACCGGTCATTGTCAGTCTCCACAGACGAAACCCTATTATTTTTTACTAAAGCCTCAATCCCTGCCTCAATTTCTATAAAAGCACCAAAATCAGAAGTTCTTACAACCTTCCCTTTTACAATACTTCCAACTTTATATTTATTGTAAGGATTAGGCTGCATACGCTTTAACGAAAGAGAAATTCTTTCATTCTGAGGATTTACTTCTAATACAACAACCTCAACTTCATCACCTTTTTTAATTACTGCTTCAGGATGTATTATTTTTTTAGTCCAAGAAAAATTACTTATGTGAATAAGACCTTCTATTCCTTCCGGAAGTTTTACAAACGCGCCATAAGGCATAAGATTTTGAACCACACCTTTAACAACAGTTCCAGGAGTATAATGTCTAAATGCTTCATCCCATGGATTTGTTATTTGCTTAACCGACAAAGCAATTTTTTTATTTTCTTTATCCACACCTATAATTTTTACTTCTATTTCCTGACCTTTCTTAACATCCCTTTTCAATGCTGCTCCACTGTTGCTCCATGCATATTCAGAAGCATGAAGCAAACCTTCTACGCCTGGCTCAAATTCAACAAAAACACCATAACTCATAATTGATGTCACTGTGCCCTTCGTAATAAGACCCAAGGGCAGTCTCTCGGAGGTAGAGTCCCATGGATGAGGAGAAAGATTTTTCATACTTAGAGAAATTTTTTCGCCGGCTTTATCAACTTTTAAAACCTGAACCCTTATTACTTGACCTATATGTAATAAATCTTCAACTTTTTTAACCCTATACCAAGCAAGCTCCCCAATATGTAGCAACCCGTCAACTCCGCCAAGATTAATAAAAGCTTCAAACTTTGTAATTCTTGAGACCGTTCCATCTAAGATCTGACCTTCGGTAATACTTTCTAAAGCAGATGCTCTTGCTGTATTTATTTCATCTTCAATAATTTTTCTTCTTGAAACAACAACATTCTTCTTTCTTGCGTCAAACTTCGTAATTACAAACTCATACGATTTGCCAATATACTGTTCTGTTTTTTTGACAAAATGCATATCTATCTGAGAAATAGGCAGAAACGCATTTACACCGCAGACATCCACACTAAATCCGCCTTTTATGGTTTTTAATATCACTGCCTTAACCCGTTTATTTTTCTCAAAAATTTCTTGTAGCAAACTCCATTTTTTTTCTTCAATAATTTTTCTATAAGAAAGGACAGTTTGCCCGTAAGTGCTTATAACTTTTACTTTTAGTTTTGCGCCAACTTTAAGTTCAGGAGGTATTGCGCTCTCTTCAAACTCCTCCTTAGGGATCATCCCCTCTGATTTCGTTCCTAAATCAACCATAAAGCTATCCGAATTTTCTTCAATAATGGTTCCCTCGAGCTCTTTTCCAACATCAACACTAGTGGATTCGTCATAACTTTTCATTAAGTCTGCCATGCTGACATCTTTGCTGTCTTCAAAACTGGTTATTGTTCTATCTAAATTTTTATTTTTTGTCATGTCACCTCCTCTCTTCGATTATATTAGGCTTGTTCCCAAACCTACAGTTTTAAAATTATATACTTCAAATTTTAAATTAAATCTAAAAAACCAAAAGCGCTTTCTTCTGCTTCTGTATCTGTCAGATATTGTTTCAAATCTATTCAAAACGTCTGTGTCAGTCTGTTTTTGTGGTTATTCCATTCTGGTTATTTACGAATAGTTTGGAAAAAGATCAACGGGATATGTATCATATCAATAAGCAGATCCCTCTGTTTTGCTTAATCTAGTTAACCTATCGCTCTCTCTAAAAAAATGTCTTTCGCTTTCATTTTTTCTGCACCAAGTAAAAATTACCCCTATCTTTCAGAAAAATTATATCTTTTTTTTATCAAAAAAGGTATCTCCCGCAGAATCTCATCGCAACAAACGCATGAAAAAAGTTTCTTGGGGCTACATTGATTTTAAACTTGATCAAATTCCATGGACTGTTATTTAACTCTATCGACGACAATCAAAAATCAAAAAAAAGTTCTCATGTATTTGTCGTACCTCTTCTTATGTGAGTCTTTTTTGCTCTTTTTTTCAAAAAGCGGTCAAGTCAGGAAAATTTGATTTTTTTTGTCTTATTGTATATAATGGTCGACACTGGCTTTCGAGCTTTTTCGCGTTATGGCATGCGAAAATAAAAAAAGGAATCTTTTCCTAAAAGGAGCCGAGAATGGCTTGTGGGTGTAAAACAAAAAAAGTAGCATCTAAGAAAGATGTTGTGAAGAAAATTGTCAAGAAAGCTGTTACAGTAGCAGCAAAAAAGAAGAAGAAATAAGGATTTTCTAAAATAAAAAAAATCGCCTGTTTGACGGGCGATTTTTTTATTTGCAACATAAACAGGAGTAGTGCTAAATTTTTCCGCCTTACTTAATAGACCTCTTGCATAATTAGCACACAAAGGCATAATGGAAGTACTATTAAACAAAAAAGAAAGCAGGCGGGTCAGGTGGAATGGATTTAGGATTAACATGAGTAAAGAAAGGGGCATTTGATAAAACAGTAAGGATAAGAAAAGGTAGGAGGAAGGCAATAGGGACAAAGAGAAAATTGAGTATAGAAAAGATAGTAGGGATGATGTTTGAATACTATAGTTAAGTTAAATCACTTTAAGTTGTACCGTAAAGAATAAGAAGATGCACGAAGGAGTATACTCACCCCTTAAGCTGCAAGATGGTGCAATTTCAAGCGATTTGGCTATATTATGAAGGAAAGCAAAATAATGGGTTCCGTTACAGAAAAATACAAGGTAAATGTGCTTATAATTTATCAAATTCCTGTATTGACAAAAGGGCTCAACTTAGACTCTGTAAAATCTAAAAACACATATTGGACTGTTTTTGTCGTTTAAGATTAAGTCTGTAGCAAAGATATGGCAAATCCACAAAAAGATGATTTTATATATAAAAATCGGTGGGTCCTACTACTAAAAAGCAATTGGGAAAACTTTCAAAAATTTTTAGATAACTTTATATAAATTTTAGTTTGATTTTTGATTATGCAATAAAATTATATATAATGGGTGCATTGGTAATCGAAATATCTTAAAGATTTATTTGATGATGGGATAGGTGCATTTTAAAATTTAGCCTTGTTTTAGTTTTGCAGTATGTTTTATGTGTTTTTAAATATTTTTTAACATGCCGCTTCTTGATTAGGTTTAAATTTGTATTGAAAAATCAGCAAGTTTTTGTTTTGTATATGAAAATAATATGAATATTATTGAAGTTCTTTCTATGGAAAAACCAGTTTTGGAAAATGAAATAGGCAGAATTCTTAAGATATCAAGGGCTGCTGTACGCAAGCAAATCAACACATTAAAGCAAGCCGGTTACACAATAAAGTCTTCTTCCGACGGGTATACCCTTATAAAAGACGTTGATCTTTTTAATGAGTATGAGATAGAGTCGAAGTTAAAAAAGCAATTGAGTGTGTGTAAAACAGTAAAATATTATAAAGAACTTCCGTCAACACAAACCGCGGTTAAAAAATTAGCGGAAAAAGATTTTAGAGAAGGGTTTGTTGTTGTTGCAGGAAAGCAGACGAACGGTTATGGACGTATTAGGAGAGAGTGGAGTTCAAATGATGGTGGATTATGGTTTTCCATGCTTTTGAAACCGTCGATACATCCTAAGGAGACTCCAAAACTGGCGCTGTTGTTAAGTATAGCTTTAAACAGAACTCTTGAAAAAAATTATGGCGTTAGTTCTAAAATAAAATGGCCTAATGATGTTTTAGTTTTGGATAAAAAAATTGCAGGAATACTAGTAGAAATGTCTGCCAAGCAGGATATAACAAACTGGGTTGTAGCGGGTGTTGGCATAAATATTAATAATAATTTGCCTAAAGATTTAGAAGGTTTTGCGGTTTCCTTAAAAACTATTTTAAAGAAGAGAGTAGATATATCTGGGCTTCTTGCCGCGTTTTTAATGGAATTCGAAAATTTATATATTGCTTTTTGGAAAAAAGGATTTAAGCAGTTTTATGATGAATATAATGATAAAATGGCGTATAGAAATAAGCCTGTAACAATTGATGTGGGTTATGGTATAATATCAGGCATAAATTTAGGTATAGACGAAGAAGGAAAGCTTGTTATTAAAACATCTAATGGTTTTGAAAAAATAATATCAGGAACTTTAAGAGAATTGAAAAAATGAAAATTAAAAATATTACATTGGATATTGCTATGCAAGCTGTTCTTGCTTGCACTTGTAAGAATTTTAATAATAGACAGAAATGTAGCAAAAAGGAGAACCACTATGGAATTATTTAAGATGGCAAAAGAAGCAATAACTATGAGAAGTAAGCTGAGTGATATGGATAAAAAATTAAAAGCTAAGATTATTGATGTTGAATATAAAGACATTAAAATACAAGTAAATGCTAAAAATGAGTTTTTAAATTTGAATATTCCTGAAAATTTACTTAAAGAGAAGAAAGAAAAGATAGAGAAGCTTATATTGGCAGCTTTTGAAGAAGCTGGCAAGAAAGCTCAAGCTCTTATGGCTGAAGAAGCTAAAACTTTGATGGGTAAAGATGGAATAAAAATTCCCGGATTGAAATAATTTATAAAAACTATTTCGCACTTACCTTATCGCTTTAGTCTTTGTTTGACAAAAGTCCAATATGCTACGAGATTCTACAAGATGTTGTTAAAATTTTTTTATTTTTGTACTTATTTTAAGGGGGTGGTTTATGTTAAAAGAAGAACTTGAAGCTATCGCTTTTCTTGCAAGGGTAGATATCAAAGAAGAAGAGAAAGCAAAATATCTTTCGGATATCAATGCAATGTTTGATTATGTTGAAATTTTGCAGGAGCCAGATGTAACTGATTTGGTGCCTACAACGCACGTTACAGAGCTTAGAAACGTATGGAGAGAAGATGTTGTAAAACCTTGCCCAAGAGAAGTTATAGATCAAATGCTTGCTGGCGCGCCGGAGAGAGAGGGAACTTTTTATAAAGTTCAAAAGGTGATAGGCGCTGCGCAATGATAGAAGCAATTTATTCCATTAACGACGTAGTTACAACTGAGTGCGACGCATTTAAAATCGCGGAAGATTACAAAAAAAACCCGGGTTTTATGTGGGTCGATATTCATTTGGAAAGTCTTGAACTAACTGATAACGAAATGGTTCTGCTTTTTGAATTATTTAAGTTTCATGAGATATCCATAGAAGATTGTCTTTTTCCCCAAAGGTATTCGAAAATAGAAGAGTTTGAGAATTATGTTTTTATCGTTATGCACGGGATGCAGCTTGAATCTAATTATTCTAAAGAATTCGAAGACAGTGTTTACGAATTGGACATTTTTGTTGGCAAAGGTTTTATAGTTACTGTGCATACGAAAGGATTGTTTTTCTTGGAATCTCTTTTTGCAAGGGCAAAAGAAAGATATCAAGTTGAAATGAAGAGTCTTGAGCATATGCTTTACAACATTTTTGATAGAATTGTTTTAAGTTATGAGTCCACTTCAGACAGGATCGACAACATGATGGAACGGTTGGAAGATGTTGTTCTTAAGCATCCTGAGAGAGAGAACATGGAAGAAATACTTGATCTCAAAAAAATTATTTTTGCAATGAGAAGAACAGCAGAATTGCAGCAAGCAGCCTACATTTACTTTACAAGAGAAAATAATAGTTTAATCTCAGCAGAATATCTTGTGTATTTCCGCGATATTTATACGCAATACACAAGAATGAGCCGAGCGATGGTTACGCGGAGCCAAGTGGTTGTAAGCTTAATAGAAATTTATATGTCTAGCGTTACGGTAAAACTTACGGAAATTATGAAATTCTTAACCATATTCGCCACAGTATTGTTGCCTGTTCTTGCTGTGACGGGATATTATGGGATGAATGTAGATATACCTGGACATAACAATTGGAATTATGCAGTCGGGATGATGGCTGTAGGTATAGCAGGATTGCTTATATATTTTAAAAGGAAAAAATGGTTTTGATTATGATTGGAGTAAGAGAGCTAAAAACAAAAATTTGTTTAGGCGAAACAAAAAGCGCAGATGTTGTAAGAACATGTTTTAACCGTATAAAAGAAGTTGATCCAAAAGTTAAAGCTTTTCTCAAGTTAAACGAAAAAAACTCCCTAAAACAAGCAGAACAAGTTGATAAGTTAAGCGTTAAATGTGGGTTACTTGAAGGCGTTCCTATAGCCATAAAAGATAATATTATGATTAAAGGCGAAAGCATGACTTCTGCTTCAAAATATCTTGAAAATTATATTTCACCATATGATGCAACCGTAATAGAAAAACTTAAATCCGCAGGAGCGATTTTTGTAGGAAGAACAAATATGGACGAGTTTGCAATGGGTGGATCTACGGAAACTTCTGCCTATCAGAAAACGGCAAACCCATGGAATATTAAATATATTCCTGGCGGTTCTTCAGGCGGCAGTGCAGCTGCGGTAAGTGCAGGAATGGTTCCTTTCGCGTTGGGTTCTGATACGGGCGGATCAGTAAGACAACCTGCAGGTTTTTGTGGAGTAGTCGGATATAAGCCTTCTTACGGATTAATAAGCAGATACGGCGCATGTGCTCTGGCATCTTCTTTTGACCAAATAGGCACATTATCAAAAACCGTGGCGGATTCGGCATTGCTTACAAGTGTTATAGCCGGCAAGGATTACAGAGACCCTGTTTGCGAGCCAAAAGAATGGATAGATTACACGCATGATTTAGATAATCCTAACACATTAAAGACTGTTAAAATAGGAATTCCTAAACAGCTTTTGGATTATAAAACAGATACCGAAATAACAAAACACTTTAACAATGCTGTAAATAAACTTAATCTTGAGGGCGCTGAAATAGTAGAGGTTGACATTCCTGCCTATAAGTATGTACCTGCTTTATACAAAGTTATTATGTGTGCTGAAGTTTCTGCAAATATTGCAACTTTTGACGGAATCCGTTACGGATACAGATCTCAAAACGGAAAAAGTTTAAATGATGAGTACGCAAAATCTCGCGCAAAGTCGCTTGGTTATGAGGTTAAAAAAAGAATATTGTTTGGTACATATGTTTTAGGTGCAAAAAATTATTACAGATGTTATCATCAAGCACAAAAAGTAAGAACGTTGCTTATAAACCAAATAGCAGAAGCATATAAAAAATGTGATTTTATATTTTCACCCGCTACTCTGCAGATGCCTGTAAAGTTTGAAGATACCCTCCCTGAAGAGTGCGATATTTTTCTTGCAGTCGCAAATCTTGCAGGTCTTCCGGGGATAGCTGTCCCTTGCAGTTTTACAAGTTCAGGCATGCCTATGGGTGTGCATTTTATGGGAACAAGATTTTCTGATGCAAAGACATTTCAAGTAGCACATGCGTTTGAAAAAATATCAGATTTTGATATGGATAAGTATCCAACTATAGTCAACTAACTTTGATATAACAACATACCCCATCCAGCTACGGGCATTGTTCTGGTTTTGGTTGCGGCATTAAAAATTTTCTGATGTTTCCATGTGATAATTTCTGATTTCTTGTATTTTGACACATTTTGCGATTTTTTTTGATAAATGAGGATTTTTATGTTTTCAGCGCCAATACTAGACCATTGCCAACAAATAAGGACAGCTTTTTTGACAAATAAGGATTTTTTATATTTTCAACACCAATACTAGAACAATGCCAACAAATAAGAACAGCGGTTTTTTAGTACATTAGACCTCTTGCATAACTAATATATAAAAGTACAATAGAAGTACTATGAAACAGAAAAAGAAAGCGTGCGTGTCAGATGGAATGGGTTTAATATTAATGGGAGTAAAGAAAGGGACATTTGATAAAACAAAGGATAGCAAAAAGTAAGAAAAGAAAAAGGGGGAGAGATGAGTAAAGAGAAAATTGAGTATAGAGAATATTGTAGGAATGATGTTTGAATACTTCAGGGCAATACCTGAACATATTATCAGACCTGAGACGGTTACAATGTCAGCAAAAGTTGTGGATATAGACTAGGGTATACAGAAGAAGTATTAATGAGTAGCGGGGAAAATACTAGATGGGAATAGGTATTATTAAGAAAGGTGTAGAGGTTCAGTGATAGATGCTGCAGATGTGATACAAAGACTTCAAAAACAGCGAAAGCAGCAAAGCAAGAAGAAAAAAAGACTACAATAACCGTTGGTAGTAGTTAAATTAAAGGCAAGCAAATAATACGCACAGCGATAATAGGACAAGGAACGATTTTAGTTTATTTGAATACATGTATTTATGCAAAGAAAGACAAAAAGACAATAAGATACATGGCAAATACAATTTAGTAGGGCTTGTCAGAATACATACAAACACACTAACCCCAAAAAGAGATCAAAGAAACACCCGCTGACAAAAGAAGATAAGGAGTTAAATAGGGAGATTTCATCAGATGATTATAGTAGAAAATATTAAAGTATTTGTTAAAAGGTTCAAAATAGTACAGAATAGATATAGACCGCATAGTACAGAATAGCCATAGACCGCAAAAGACGCTTTGAACTG